>CAYHHK010000086.1:8670-17716 GCA_964356415.1 uncultured Flavobacteriales bacterium | reverse complement strand
GGACACTACCGGCAATTGCCGAATGCTAATATTTGGTATTAATATGGGAGATAACGGGTTTGAGACTGAAACGGACTTCCGGAATCTCCCATAAATCTATACAGTAACGCTGTCATTCCGATCTCGGCTCAGACGAGAGAGGAATCCTTGCATTCATTTACTTTATGACACTATTTTATGTCCCGAATAATAATAAAAGAATTGTTTATTACTATTCTTTGTAAATGAGCATTAAACTAACCTAAATTGATCAGGCATGAATTACTACTAAACAGTAATCATTCTCCTTCATCTACCGGAATTGAATCCGTTGGCACCACCATTTCACGCGCTATTCCTTTCAACTCTACATTCGGAACAATGTGGTCATATTCTTCCTGCGAGATCAACTCCTTCCGCAATAGGAAATTTGATACTACGCGGAAGTAATCTGACAGATATGGTTTCAGGTTTCCGGCAATGTCAAAAGAATATTTAAACCATTTCGGATGCGGAAGCAGACTGGCCATAAAAATACTTTCAGACAATGTGAGATCAGCTGGCTTCTTATTGAAATAAAATCTTGATGCCTCCCCTACCCCATATATTCCGGGACCGAGCTCTATGATATTCAGATAAACTTCAAACATGCGCTCTTTACTCGTCAGGCGGTTGCTTTCAATCAGCCAGACCATCAGCGCCTCTTCTGCCTTCCGTGCTACAGTCTTGTGCCGGCTCAGAAAAACATTTTTTACCAATTGCATACTTATCGTGCTACCTCCCCTTACAAACTTTCCCTTGCGGTAATTCTCAGCGATCGATTTTCTGAATGCATCAGGATTGAATCCATTGTGGAAGAAAAAACTTCCGTCTTCAGAAGTCAATATTGCATTCTTAATATTTTGAGATACCTGATCAAGTGGTGTGAAATCAGGGTTTGATGGCCCAACAAGAAATGAACGGAAAGGCCTTTCATATTCATATACAGTATGCATGAATTCCTCATTCATTTTGAACAGGTTTTCCTTTCCTGATTTTCGCAAACGGAATTTTATCTTCCTCATTTGAGAATCAAACATTACACTGTCGGGCGTACCGGTATCAAGCCTGAACCTCAAGGCATATTGCAACTGTCCGTCCGCTTTTATATCTCTTGTTTCATCAAAAACCCCTGCAGGCAGTGAACTGAAATAATCTGTTGCCTGTGTTGTATCCGTTTTAGCTGACAACTCATAAATCCGCCTTTCCTCAGACAGCACACTAAAATATGGGTGAACAATAATTTTATTCAGCATTAGGATTGAGGTGCTGTCTAAAGCAATTGAATTAGGAGTGATCGTTACATTATAATCAAACCGCCCATTGTCAATTTTAACAGTATCATCAGAAATCCGCTTTTGGAAAAATGTTGCACCACTTGCTGAAACTTTGCCTGTCATTTTAAATACAGATTTTGAATAGCTGCTTTCTGACAGCGATGCACGCAGTGTATCAAAACCGGCAACTATATTAAACAATTCCTTCAGTAGCGGAAGTCTTGTATGGCCACTGAGAGGATAAACAACTGCATCATATTTTCGATTACCCTGATCAAATGTGCCCGTCATTTTCCATTTTCGGTTTTGCTTCACATCTTCCAGTTCTCCTTCCATCTTCTCAACCGATGAAGTAAATTCAGGGATCCGTACATCCGTTTGAAAAGTATCTGTAATAAAACTCAGTTCAAGATCTCGCAATTCCGCGTTCTGCGGAGCCAGGTCAAACGCCTTTGAAAAGAATCGATAAAATATGGCCGAATAATTCCTGTCTGATGCAACCGATGAAACAGTATCTGTTTTTTTCTTCAACAGCGATGAATAGTTGCAAATGCTGTCATTGCAGACAAGATGTAAATAACCGCCTTTCATCTCAAGGGATTTCATCCTAATACTAAATAGCAAAAGAGAACCGAGTGAAGGAGTCGCTGACAATGTATCAAGATGAAACAACGTATCGCCCGATTCCGGCTGAACGGTAATGTCATTCATCCTTACAGTTACAATTCCTGAAAATTCCGATTTCCCGATGTTCAATTCGAGGTGGAAATCTTTGTCTAACTTCGCTGCTACCCGCTCAATAACGGTGTGAAGCATAAAATTACGGAGTAGCAAATACAACAATACCAGCAGTATTAAGCCTGCCACTGAATACTTGAGTATTTTTCTTCCGATCATAAATTGGTTTGCTCCGGCAAGATGGAGAATGAAACAATGCGAAGCAAATCAGGTTCCTGAAATATTCTTTAGAGCCTTTCTACCCTGTACAAGTAAACCCTGCCTGATTTTTCAATGGGAATACCACTGTCTCCCACCAGCAAAAGGCGAATATTGTCCTTTGACTGACCAACTGCAAGCAGCTGTCCAGCGGGCTGTACTGAATAAAAATAAAATGCTTGATTCTGATTTCCTGATAACAGGGTATCAAGCGCATCTGCATAATTGAAATGAATCACAGCCTTCATTTCACTATTCCATGTTAGAAATGAAACCCTTCGCTTTATTTCTATGCAATAGATTGAAGTATCAATGTATGCAGAAAGATTGTTCAGACACCAGTAATCGGTGGCAACAAATGCTCCCTTAGGTATTTCCTTGTTCATGCTTTGCACAGACCCGGCGGATGAAAATTGTTCCTTACTGTCTTTAGCAATGGCAATTATTCCCGGTGGAATCTGAAGGACAGCAAGAAAGATAAAGACATTCCGGTTGAATGCATATCCGGCGTTCCTGTACGAAAACCATGCAGCCACCACAAATCCTACAAATACAAATCCTACATACCTCGTCGTATTCAATGGAAATATAAAAGAAAGAAAAAATGTTAGCAATAAATTGACGCCAAGGATAACAAAAGCGGATTTGCTTTTTCTTGTCCCAAAATAAATCATGGATAGAAGGCAAACTAAAATTCCAACACCAATTATCCTGAAGTGAATACTGTCATTGTCCAGAATAAAACTGGTATTCCACCAATGCTGATTGAACCATTCCTGCAAAGGGAAAAGAGATTTTACAATTACTGTAACAAACAGGTACAATCTGGACAAAGTCCATTGGCTTTTCCAGAACTCAAAATTCATTTGGCTGTCAGAAGGAGGAAGAATAAAATAAACAGCCGGCAATATCACCAGAAGACCAATAAGAATGTGAAGAGCAACACTTCGTTTGGCAAAATTTTTCTCAAAACAAAAACCGGCATGAATACTCATTGCAAGCAGCAGTCCAAGCAGGTGCACATTTGAAAGTGTAAAAAGCAACAGATAATAGATCAGGGTCTTATACCTGACGTTCATATAATAAATAGCTGCTATGCAGAATGCAAAAAATACTGCCGGCATATAATTCCGCGCCAGAACAGCGTACTCAAAAATAAAATAATAGCCGCTGAGCAAAAGAATTTTCTGAATTCTGCTGAATGGAGAAAAGAACAACAACACGATCGCCATTAAGGCAACGAAAATAAATTGTGCTACCTTCAGGTAAAACAAAGAATGAGAAAACTGAGTAAAAAAGAATAAGAAACAATACCAGAATGGCGGATGCCCCTCATACCGGATGTTATGAAACAACTCCCAAATTGAATGACTGCCTTTTACAATGTTCCATGAATGAAATTCGTCTCCCCACAATTCATGATCGTGCATGGCAAAAACCACCACACATAAATAAAGAAGCAGTATTCCGGAATTTGAAATAAAGTCTGAAGTCCTTTTCATTCTTTGCTCACAGGTGACGAAAATACTACCTGTATGAACGCGAAACAGATTTACTTTCATCAATTCGAACTGCTTCCTTCAAAAGTTTAGCGATCGCAACTGTGTCAATTTCTTCCGGCAACAAAAATATTTTATAAAATATCTGCTTGTTGGTTCCATGAGTTAGGTAATGATCAACATCATCAATCCTGTTACCATACCAAAAGCCAAGCAGCACACCTTTATTAATTCCTCCTCTCGGAATTGTTGCAGGCCATATTATACAGATGCTCCTTCTGCCGTAGAACATGGGAACATTGTAGGATATTTTCTCTTTGCAATAAGCAGGAAGGTTTTCCTTCATGATCTGCCGGAGAATATCAACGATAATCCTCTCCTCTGAAGGAATGTGTTCATAAAGATGTACAATGGAATTGATCTTTATACTTCCGGTGGCTTGCATAAATCAATCATCAAAATGGATCACTCAATGACAAGCTTTCTGCTGCTCACCATTTCACCGTCTTTGACTTTAACAAGGTAAACTCCACTTTCATTATTTCTCAGATCTAATATTTTTCCCGGGTAAAGAGATCCACTTTCTATGAATATCCTTTCGCCCAATGCATTGAAAACTTCAATTGTGCCGGAGCGCATGTCAGTAAAGTTAAAGGTGAAGATACCTTTTGACGGGTTTGGAAAAATATCAAAAGCAGTCTGGAAATTTTCTCCTTCGGTAATATCTGATGATGTGGTATTTCGAAGCCGCCAGACATCATTCGATATAATTCCGCACATCAGCCACAAATAGTTATTGAATACCGTTGCAGAGGCTGCATGCCTGTCTGCGTACTTCGGATTCTTTAATTCATACCATTGTATACCATCAGAAGAATACCATGTTTCCGCACTGTTTGTCTGATCTGAAATTCCACAGAGCACCCACATTTTGTTATCAAACCAGGCAACATTATGCCAGTACCGCGATTGCCATGGTGCGGCAGCATTCACTATTTCCCAGGTAATGCCATCAGCGGTTTTCCAGACATCATTGTAACAGCGCCTGTCCCACAACCTTCCTCCGCCCAATAGCCACATCGTATCATTGTCATCCACACAAGAATTAATCACCATGCTCCTGCCCTTCCATGGCGCATCAGGTAATTGCGTCCAGTTAATTCCATCCGGGCTTTTCCATACCTGCTTCAAATCCTCATGCACATACAAATTTAATGATCCGCCGAAATTATAAATGTTGCCATTGAAACTTGCCGTCATGTGCATTGACCTGAGCGGACTGAAACCGGGAATACTGTCCAGTATCTGCGTCCAGTTAATTCCGTCAATGCTTTTCCATACATCCCGTAAATATCCTGACTGCGGATCACCTCCAATCACCCACATGGCGCTATCGTGTACAAGCCATCCGCTGCAATGCCTGCCCGGCCACGGAGCATCACCGACAAAATTCCATGTAATGCCGTCTGTTGAATTCCACACTTCGCTGTGAGTATAATTGGGCGGATGATATGGAGGGTCCCATCCACCGATCAGCCACATCTTACCATCAAAATTCAATAGTCCACTGCCATCACGACTGGTAAAAGGCAGCGTGGGTGTAACATTTTCCCAAACATATTCACTTACACGAAATGTACCGGTGCTTGTTGTTATAGAAGGATTTAATTTATCGGTAAGGCGCAATTCGACAGTTGTACCCGGAGGGTAATTAAGCGGAAAATAAAATGGCGTCCAGTCAACCAGTTGATTCTGATTTGTCAATTGCCAGTTGCCTCCATTTAGTCTGTACTCAAGCAAAACTGAATCGCTTACAGCCATTTCATCCCACCTCCACCAGACAGCTGCAGTATCACCTTGTACATAAGCATCAGTTGATTTAGGACTGGTAATTTCAAATGGCATCCTGTTGAAATAAAGTTGCCTCATTTCAGAGTCACTCAACGCATGATCGTAAAATGCAATATCGTCCATTGAGCCTTCAAACCTGTGCGGCAATGCGCTTGCGACAAATGCACCTGAACTTCCCAGAGGTCCGCTATAGTAAAAGTCACTATTGGAAGGAGTGGTGTTGTAGAGGTTGTGCCACACCTGCATTGTATCCGATACCCTTCTGATCATATAGTGCTGCCACTTGCCATTGTAATACCTTCCTGATGAGCCTTCAGACAAATTATTTCCCGCCCATCCGGAACCGTTCCAGTAAGTGAATGATGAGTAATATAATTCAAGTACAACCTGCAAACTACTTGTACTGTTGAATTGAAACTCAAAGTTTTGTGTAGTATCGTCAGGGAAATCTTTGAGAGAGATCAGACTCATCGCTTCAGGTGAACTTGTCTTTGCCCAAAATGAGATCGTAAAATCTCCTGTTATCGGCGCAAAACCACCTACAGGCATAACAAGGGAATCTGTAGTCCCGTTGAATGACAAAGCTGCTGCCGGCTGTCCGAACCTGTCTTCAACAAAAGAACATCCTCCCGGTACTGCATTATTTCCCATCCCCGACGAGTCAATGGTATTCCCATCAAATGTATAATAGGCCATGAGTCCGAATTGCGGTATTTGTGCATTCATCATGAGCGATGAAGCCAGCATAAAAACAGAGAGGTATAGTTTGTTCATTAGGAGGTAAAAAAATTATAATTAATGAGAGGATTTTGAAAACTATAAGTTACTACGGTAAAACTATCAATAATTATCAGTAATTGCAAACTCACCTGCACCAAAATATTATTGCCATTGTCCTCATTAGTGTATTTTTGTTTTATGAAATCAAAACTCATTAACAACTACCTGTTTCTTGAATATCACAAAGAATCCTTTGACAAAAACGAAATGCTGGTCAGGAGCGAAATTTTTTATTCATGGCTTAACAAAAGGCGAACGGTAAGGGATTTATCCGATAAACCAATTCCAATTGAGGTAATTGAAAATATCATCAAGTCAGCTTCTTCAGCTCCTTCCGGCGCACATAAACAGCCATGGAAATTTTGTGTTGTCAGCAATCCCGAAATTAAAAAATCAATCCGCATAGCTGCCGAAGAGGAAGAAAAAGAAAGCTATGAAAAAAGGATGACTGAAGAGTGGCTGAAAGACCTTGCTCCCATCGGTACTGATTGGCATAAACCGTTCCTGGAAACGGCACCATACCTTATCGCTGTTTTTAAAATAAATTATGTACTGGAAGAAAACAACTACAAACATCAGAATTACTACGCTGTTGAAAGTTGCGGTATTGCTTGCGGATTTTTACTGGCAGCAATACATGATGCAGGATTGGCTGCTCTTACACACACTCCCAGTCCGATGAATTTTTTATCGAAGGTCCTCAACCGCCCCGACAATGAAAAACCATTTTTGTTGATTCCTGTTGGATACGCCGCCGATGAGTGTTGGGTGCCTGACCTGAAAAGAAAAGAACTGAATGAGATCAGCGAGTGGTATTAAATGATTATGCTAAATTTTGCTTCAGTTAAATCATCCTTTTCCTGAAAACATTTTAATAAGTCAGCAGCATTTGGTGATTGGGATTCGAATGTGAATCAGTAAGCTTAAAATCATAACTCCCTACAACTTCAAATCCTGCTTTTTCATAAAACCGCACCGCTCTATGGTTTGCCTTCCAGACAAAAAGCCACATCCCCTCCTGGTTATTTTGTTCGGATAAACTGATATTGAATTCAAGCAATTGATGTCCTAATTTCAAATCATAGAATTCCTTCAGCAGATAAATCCGCTCCAGTTTTGTTACATCACGTGGCTGAATACCTGAATGGTTTTCATTGAAAATTATTTTTGAATAACCTGCAGGTTGATGATCGTGATATATAATATGGTAGATGTTCCTGCGATCTTTCAATTCTTCCTGAATTGCGTCGATGTTGAATTTTGCATTCACATAGTTGTCAATGTCATCCACTGAAGCACTGTGGCCATGTGACTCAATAAATGTTTTTGAACCAAGGTCAGCTATTAATTCACTATCTTCAATTTTTGCTTTTGCAATTGAAATCATAATTATAATAATTAATTCCTGATAATTATTAAGCTAAACCGGCTCAATCAAATCCCAGAGGTTGCCATAAAGATCAGCAAATACTGCAACCATCCCCCATGCCTCCATTACCGGCTCTCTGACAATCTTTACCTGATGATCCAGCAAGTTCTGATAATCCCTTTGAAAATTGCCTGTGTGCAAAAACAGAAATACCCTGCCACCGGTCTGGTTGCCTACCCTGCTGAGCTGCTCATCATTTGAAGCTTTGGCAAGAAGCAAGCGACATCCGGATGAACCTTGCGGAGCGATAAGAACCCAACGTTTGGTCTCAGATAAAACAGTGTCTTCGATCAGATCGAAATGCAGAACAGTTGTATAATAAGCAATGGCTTTGTCATAGTCATCCACTACAAGGGCAAGTTGGGCAATATATTGTTTCATTGGTTTTACTGAATATAAAAAGGTAATAAAGGAAATGAAAAATATTAAGATAATGGCCGGTTCGAAAACTAAACCTTTAGTGACCGTAGTTCATAAAAAATTGCTTCAACATAATTGCAATTCCAAAAATAACGGTCTTTAACTATTGTATTGTTTATTTGAAATAATTGATTTAATTTGACTCATAATTATTAAGCAATGGATCTGAGTAATCATTCCAACAAACAATTATTGTTATTTTCAGGCAGGCGAACTAAAATAGCAGCATTCCTTTTCATCATCTCCGCATTTATTTTCCTGCTTCAGGTAAGTAGTTGCTCTAACGGTAGCGAGAATGACCGGGGAAGTGCGACTGATACTTCTTCAACAACTGTTGCTGACCTCATGACTGAAGAAAAATTGTGGATCGCGCCTGATACTTCTACGATTCCCGGTGGTGATGAAGGAAAAATGATCCGCTATGGCCGTACATTGATCATTCATACCTCGAAATACTTTGGTCCGAATGGTACATTGTCAAAAAACACCAACGGCCTGAATTGCCAGAACTGCCATCTCGATGCAGGGACAAGACCATATGGAAATAACCTGGGGTCAACAGCCTCAACATATCCGAAGTATTTACACCGATCAGGCAGTATTGTTTCTATTCCGCAAAAAATAAATGAGTGCTTTTCAAGAAGCCTGAATGGAACTCCCATTGACACAACAAGCAAAGAAATGCTGGCATACATTTCATATATCAAATGGCTGGGAAAAGATTTTAAAAAGGAGTTGAAACTGGCAGGCTCAGAAGGTATCAAAGCGCCTCCTTTCATCGATCGTGCTGCTGATCCTGAAAAAGGGAAGGTTGCTTACGAACTTTATTGCGCAAG
>CAYHHK010000086.1:1189-8570 GCA_964356415.1 uncultured Flavobacteriales bacterium | reverse complement strand
GCATATGTAAACAGCAATGACCGTCCGGTTAAAGACCACAGCAAGGATTATATTGTTGACATTTCAAAAAAACCTTTCGATTTTCCTTTCCCTCCTTATGCCGATGGGTTTACTCAGGCACAACATAAATACGGACCATATACTGATATGCCTTCTGCACATAAAGCACATTGATGATGAAATATTCTCTGCCAATAATAATTGTCATTGTTTTTTTATCCGGATGCAAAAATGCAAACCGTGAACCTGCAAAAGAGACTTCTCCTGCTGATGAAATAGTAAATGCAGAAGGCAAAAAAGACATGATCTTGTTGACGGACAGACCGCCGAACCTCGAAACTCCGTTAAAATATTTTAAACTTGATTATACTCCCAATGATGTTTTCTTCGTCCGCTGGCATTTGTCTGGAATACCTTCTTCTATTGATACCGGAACTTTTCGGCTCAAAGTTGACGGTCATGTAAAAACTCCATTGTCTCTTTCTCTCAATGACCTCAAAACTAAGTTCAAATCCCAATCGATCGTTGCCCTTGCAGAATGCGCAGGAAATGCTCGTAGTTTCTTTGATCCGCGCGTTCCGGGTGGGCAATGGAAAAATGGCGCGATGGGAAATGCACGCTGGACGGGCGTTAGCGTGAAAGACATCCTGATTGCTGCCGGTATTAAAGACGGCGCATTTGAAATTTCTTTCAACGGACTTGATGAACCTCCATTGTCTTCAGTTCCAGACTTCGTAAAATCACTTCGTCCTGATCATGCAATGGACGGTGAAGTGATGATCGCTTACGAGATGAATGGTGAACCTTTGCCATTGCTGAATGGCTTTCCACTGAAACTCGTTGTGCCCGGATGGTATGCAACCTATTGGATCGGCATGCTGAATGAAATACAGGTCTACCCTGATACCTTCAAAGGTTACTGGATGAAGAAAGCTTACCTCGTACCGAAGAATGTCAGGAACGGAAATGAAAATCACGACTCGCTGGCAAAAGAAACAGAGCCGATAAGCAAACTTGACATCCGTTCGATCTTTGTTAACCCCGAGCCGGGAACCCTGATACCAAAAGGTAAGTCAATAGAAATTGAGGGCCTTGCATTTGATGCAGGCGACAGCATTGTCAAAGTTGAGGTTTCTGTAGATGGCAAATCGTGGAAAGGCGCAAACCTGTCACCATATATTTCTAAATATTCGTGGAGAAGATGGAAATATGAATGGACACCCGACGCTGCCGGTTCCTATACATTACATGTTAAGGCTACGAATGCAATCGGCGAAACACAGCCTGAGCACCAATGGAACAGGAGCGGTTATATGAGAAACGAGATCGAAACACTTGAATTAAAAGTAGAATAACATTCCTCAGTATGACATCCCTGAAAAACACTTTCGCAATATTTCTTGTCCTCCTTTTCATGGCATCATGCATGGAAAATAATCCGGACTCTGGAAAAGTTGATCAGGGCGTTGCAATTTTGGCAAAAGACATTCGTGATGTTGAATCAAACATCGGCAGCGCACCTGGAGAAGACGAATTCAAAACAAATTGCCTGACATGCCATTCACTTCGTTACATACAGATGCAGCCTGAATTTCCGCGCAAAACATGGGAGAAAACAGTCGATAAAATGATCAAAAATTTCGGAGCTCCCATCCCCGACTCTACCGCAAAAATAATTGTTGACTACCTGGTTGCGGTAAAAGGAAAACAATGATCTCCTGAATTTTCCTGATTGACAAATCGCATTCCGGCGTTTCAGTACCAGTTACACGATAAAAGGAAATACCGCCTTCCTTTCCTTCGGATAATCAGAAAATTTCTCCTTATACCAGTTGTGATGGTTCAGTGCACGCGGAACCAGGTTGGCAAAGGTCCAAACCGCAAAACTCAATGCCGGCATATTCCAGGCCATCAGGGCAAAACCGGACCATTCAATAATTTCTCCTAAGAGATTTGGTGATGATATGTAATCAAATAAGAATCCTCTCGGTATCTGATATCCTGTCTCTCCCTTTTTTCTTAGTCCAATCAATAGCGTATCCGATTTCATATTGATCATCATCCCTGTAACAAATACTATCAACCCTGCAATGAAATGCGGACTACTAAGCCATTCTCTGTTGTATTGCTCCGATGTTGCAATCTCCGCTAAAAAATATCCGTTAATCCATGCATTTACAAGATTAAAAAAAATTGCATTGAACACGATGAACATCGGCATCTTCTTTTCTGTTGATTTTATTCTAAGCGGATATACAATGGTCCGGTTGAGATAATGGAAGATCCACAATGAAAATAGTATCCAAACATATGTCTCTGTAGTATTGGATCCAAAAGCAAGAAAATAAACCATGATCAGAAGAGAAGGCAATTCCATGATAAACCAGCCTGCCTTGTTATTGATCATCATCCCCCATTTATCTGATGTATGCCTTCCAAATGGCGCAGTCACATAAAACATGGTAACATGGACTGCTATTGCAAGACCGATCCATATCAAGGTAATTAACTCCAGCGTTTCCGGTTTCATTTGTTATAGCTCACATTATGAACATACATCCACTCGAAAAAATCCTGTAGTGTTTCCTTCAATGGTCTCGGATCATGACCCAAAGCTTTCCTCGCCTTCGAATTGTTCATCTCAGGATGCCCTTCTTTAATTGCCGAAATCGATTCATAGGTAATAGAAGGTGATTCTTTCGTCAGCATACTGAACAGTTTTACAAATGGTACCGATGCCTTTAAAAACCAGAACGGAACAACGATTCCCGGCATCTTTCTTTGCGTAATCTCATGGACCAGCTTTAAGAGTTCTTCAAAGCTGCAATATTTTCCTGAAAGTAAATATACCTCTCTGTTCTGTCCTTTTAAGATTGCATTGCAAATGGATTCAGAAACATCGCGAACATCCACAAAATCATAACCACCGGATGGAACTACAGGCATTTTCCCATGATAAAAATCCATTAGTGCCTTTCCCATTTTTGAGGGCTTAAAGTCGAACGGGCCTATCACTGAACTTGGCCGGACAATGACCACATCAATTGACTTATTTTCAGATTCCTTCAGCATGATTTGTTCGCCTTGCGCTTTGGAATAATCATAAACATAATTATCGCTGGTTTTGTATGGCCTTGATTCATCATAAGGAAGTGAGTGTGGCAGATCATGAACTGAATGTACACTGCTTATATGGATAATTTTCTTTACCCCTTTCTTCAATGATACAGAAAGTACATTTCCGGGTCCCTCCGTATTCGTCTTGAATACAAAGCCATTTTCATCTCCGTTGATACTGATGATGGCTGCGCAGTTGATAACGGTTTCACAGCCTTCGATCAACTCCGACAAATCATCCTTACTCAGGACGCTCCCTTTGACCATTTCAAGTTTCAATCCACTTAAACTTCTATTGTCAGAATGATAAAATGCCCTAACCTGAAAGCCTTTCTCAAGAAGGGATCTACAGATTACATTTCCGATGTGACCACTGGCGCCTGTCACTGCAACTTTAGAAGGCATGATTAACTTCAGGATATATTTCGGTGATATCCGGTGCAATCATATTAATTCACCGCCGACATTTAAATTCATTTATTTTGTCTGTACATAGTCTCTTGTTCTGACATTATTGCATCTTCAACAGTTTCCAATCCTTATAAATATAATAAGACCATAATATCTCAAGAATCATCAGTGACATATAGCCCCCAATTAAAGGCAAGCCATTATAAGCCCCGCCGTTTACTACATCAATGTACATATAAACAAAGAAGGCAATAGGCGCCAGTGCGGCCAACCGCAGCCATTTAGGAAACATTGTACACCAGAAAAGAAGAGATAGGGCCGGAATCATTGGCATAATTATAACAAGACCTTTCTCAATATTAAAACTATCCAAACCGGATGATGCCATTGACACTCCATGAGTAATACCCATGAGAATAAATGCTGATGCGGCTACGTGCTCTCCCCGCAATCCTGTGTAACGTGCAGCAATAACGGATGCCATGATGGCAAGCGCATCGTTCACCTGATAACACAAAAGTTGCAGATATGATTCCTCCGGAAAAATAAATCCAAGAATACCGGTGAATACACTTAAACCATAACCAATGGCTGTGATCGCAACAAGGCTTTTGTATTCGAATTTCAATGTACCCATTTTAAATATTTTTTATTCGGTGTTTTACAAGTTTAACAAATCAGGCACACAGTTCAAAAGTAAATCATTACATTGAAGTCTGATAACAATCATTAGCCATATAGATTCCTCACATTACTAATAATCGTTGTTGTAATATATAAATTAACGCACCGGCAAAATACCCCATCAATGCCAGCAAACTTATCTTTTTAAGGTACCAGAAGAAACTGATCTTTTCCATGCCCATCGCTGCCACTCCTGCAGCCGAACCAATGATGAGTACACTGCCTCCGGTTCCTGTGCAATAAGCAAGGAATTCCCAAAAATAATGATCTGTCGGATAAATACTCAGGTCATACATTCCCTGTGCTGCAGCTACCAGCGGAACATTATCAACAATAGAAGAAAGTAAGCCGATTGACAAGACAATGATATTGTCATCACGCAATGTTGACGTAAGCCATTGTGCCGTGGCTGTAAGTATTCCTGCAGACTGCAAAGCGGCGATGCTCACGAGTATTCCGAGAAAAAATAAAATACTGGGGGTGTCAATTTTACGAAGAGCATGAACTACAGATAGGTTTTGCTTATCCTCTTCATCCTTATCACCATGGATCAACTCTGTGATCACCCATAGTAATCCAAGTCCACCAAGTATACCCATGAAAGGTGGAAGATGCGTCACTGTCTTGAAAACAGGAACAAGTATCAAAATAAAAACACCTGAAATGAATACGATTGATTGTTGTTTGGAAGAAAGCGAGGATTTACCTGAACTATCTTCAGCCTTCGGACGTTCAATTTTCCCTCTGAATTTAATTGTCAGATACAATAAAGGAATTACAAGACAGATCAGACTTGGAAAAAAAAGTTTCATGATGATATTTGCGGAAGTAATTTGCCCTCCAATCCAGAGCATTGTAGTGGTAACATCACCAATCGGACTAAACGCACCTCCGGCATTGGCTGCTATAACAACAATACCGGCAAAGAACAATCTTTCCTTATCATCCTTGATCAGCTTTCTTAACATGGAAATGATGACAATGGTGGTTGTCAGGTTATCTAAAACGGCCGAAAGAAAAAAAGTAATGAAAGCGACAATCCAAAGCAGTTTGCGCTTGTCTGTTTGTTTGATCCTGACAGTGATGATGTCAAAACCATCATGCGCATCTATTAGCTCTACAATTGTCATTGCTCCGAGCAGAAAAAATAAAATTCCGGAAAGCTCACCCAGGTGATGGTTTAACTCTGCTCCAACCCGGTGAATATCCGGTGAAAGCAGGATGTACACTGACCAGCATAAAACGCCTGTGAGCAATGCTATTGCTGCCTTGTTAATCTTAATGACATGCTCCATCGCAATGGCAATATAACCGGCAATAAAAATGGCAATGATAATTCCTGTCATTCAGAATATGATATAAAGCAAGTCAATATCGCAAACCCTGATAAATGTATTATTTCAATTCAATAAGCTTTCACCCTATTGCTCATCTTCTGCAAAAGTCAGGATGTAACCATTGATGTCCTGAATCGAAAATTCAGTTGCACCGTAAAATGTTTTTTCAAGCCCCTTTACAACATTTACTTTGTCTTTTATCCTTTCGTGCAATTCCCTGATTTTCTTAGTCTGTATGTACAGCAACAAAGAACCTCCATCCTGTCGTGATATTGCCGGTAATTCAGCACCCAGACTATCAAATATCTGGAACATAAAAGTAACTGTGCCGCACGTCATCATCACCCATACACAATCACCTTGTTCAGGCACTTTTGCAACAACATTAAATCCGAGTTGCTCATAAAATGAGATTGTCTTATTAATGTCCTTAACAAAAATGTTTGGTGAAATGGATTCCATAATTCTATGCTCTTAAATCGTTTAAAATCTAAAAATCCAAAGTATGGTTGTTTAAGATCAACAGAAATTATTTCTTGCTTAAACTTAAAAAGTCAAGAATGCCTTTTATCAGAAAATTACAAAAGCAATTTTACCCAAGATCAATTTTTGATAAATCTCGCGTAAAAAACATTTTCAACTCCACTTATGCCAATGTAATACAACCCTGCTGACAAAACAGAAACATCAACAGCAATACCATATTTGCTGTTATAGACATCCGGCTGGTATTCGATTACACGTTGTCCGGTCATGTTGTAAACTGAAATTGAAACGATGCTTCCTGATGTAATTTTCAACTTTTGAATTGACAAATTATCGTGCACCGGATTCGGAAAGATTGCCAACTGCCCCATGCCAACTTCCGATTGCAGACCCGCAAATACATTAAAAATCACTGCCTCCACTTCGCATCCGTTATTATCTGTTGCAACCACATTGTAGTCCCCGCTTGCTGAAGCAACATAATAAGAAGCCGTCGCTCCGTTGATAATCCCTCCGTTATAATACCACTGGTATGAAACGGCTCCGGCATTGGCAAATAAGGTATCTCCGCTTTGTGCAATCCCCTGTGGAGGAGGATATGGATAAACTGTAATGTAGTTGTTCAGCGTAAGCGTATCACTTGTTGTTGAATTGCTGCCGACAAGCGAAACAGCATAGGTTCCTGGTGTATTATAACAGATATTCGTAGGATTAATATCTGTGCTCACAGATGGATTTGCTCCGGGAAACGACCACAAAAATGAAAAGCAATTCAATGAAAGGTTGTTGAAGCTTGTGCACGTGCCCGGACAAATATGATTCGGTGCACTGAACAATGCGATCGGATTGATACCAAGACATGGCGCCACGGAAGGTGAAAGATCGGTAAGCGGATAAAGCCTTACATCATCTATGATGAGTTCAGTACAATCTGCACAAATATGACCCCAGTTGGTGAACTTGATCGTATGACTCGTAGAAGTTGCCATAAACTCAACAAGATACCTTGTGCCGATATCAGTACTGAATGCCCTCGTTTGTTTACACCTTAGCAAAGTGTCTCCGAAGCCTACGTCCACACCAAACAATCCGCGGTTCGGCCAGGAGCTGCCTTCTCCTCCGGCCCAGAACTCAAGGACATATGTGTTGCCCGGTGTAAGTCCGTTCACGGTTTGCGACAATGATACCCCTGTACTGCCTCCCTGTTGCACAGTATTGGTTGGAAAACCGGGTGGTAGCGGATTCATTGTACATGCACTGTCGCTTAAACAGGATGTGTCATTTGCAACATTAGAACATGGATTGCAATAAAAATTACCGAGGTATGCTGCCTGAGTTCCTTCAAT
>CAYHHK010000086.1:0-1089 GCA_964356415.1 uncultured Flavobacteriales bacterium | reverse complement strand
ATATGGCTGGCAATCGTTCTTGTACTCATCCAGATAAGATCTAAAGCACTGAAGCGTGTGCAAGCAAGACTGGAGCTGAGCAAGGGACAATTATCAACATCAAATTCTAAATTGGAAGAAGGTGCGGCATTGATCAGGACCGGACATGGGCATGCTGAAGTGAATGAACAGCTGAATGCAAAAGCATTGGAAATCCAGAAACTTTTTATGGAAACTCAGCTTACACCGGAAAACGGCTTTTCCAAAGAAGCAGCTGACAAACTTAAGGCATCCATCGCCGAATTGGTTCGCAGTGCTACTGCAGGCCACAAAATAACTTCTACTATCCTCAGTCAGGCTGCAGAACCGGGAATTGAAAAAGTAAGCGCCAACCTCAACCAGTTATGTGACCAGTGCTTTGAACTTGTTTACAGCGGAATGAGATCACCGGATCCTGATCTTAAAATTACTGTTTCCAAAGACCTTGAAAAAAACCTCCCGCAGATCAAACTCATTCCTGATGCTGTTGCTCAATTACTCATCAATGTTTTGATTAATGCATTCCAGTCAGTACAGGAACGGCAGGAGAAAAAGGTCAAAGGATATGCACCAAAAGTCACCATAAGCACACGTGTGCTTCCGCGTTTCCTTCAGGTTCGGATCCACGATAACGGTGAAGGAATGACCGATGATATCATTCAGCAGGTTGGCAGTCCTTATTTTACACTGAAAACAACAACGAATTCCTCCGGACTCGGAATGCATTTTGCAAAAAAAATAGTTGGCGAATTGCACCTCGGGGAATTGAAAATTGAAAGCGAACCTGGAAACAAGACCGATGTCTATATTAAATTCTTTACTTCCTGATCTTATGATATCGAAATTCCTCACCATTGTTTCCTGCTGTCTGACTACTACAGTTTTTGCTCTTGCCCAGGCGCCTGATCTGAACAAGCTGATCGCAAACATCACTGTTGCAGCACCTCCCGTTGAGGCCCTTGATCAGGCTGCAATCCAGCTTCATTATTTTGATTCCATTACACCAACACCAGATCAGGAAAAACAAATGCTCGTTGCCTACAAGGCTTTGTCTGCCGGCTTCGCAGCCAA
>CAYHHK010000085.1:0-17754 GCA_964356415.1 uncultured Flavobacteriales bacterium | reverse complement strand
GGGAGGGCATTACATAGTTTGTAAGCGCATACAGTTTCCTGGGAGGGGCTTCTCACAGGTTCATAGAAGGGGCTCCTTTCCGCGGGTTCTTGTTTCAGCAAAACTAATTCACATTCCAAGATTCCGTATTCCTCTCCAAACAATATTAACATCAGTATAAATCTGATAGTCCTTTGCATACAATGAATTCAACCGGTTGATTGTTTGTTCGTCAAGTTGTGGGTTTTTTTGTGCATCCAAAGGCGTCAGAATACCTTTCCTGATACGGGGAAGAGCTGCTGTGTCAATGTTTTTACCGCCGGCATAACCTACCCAGGAAAATTTTCCGAAAAGCACTTTGAAAATATTGCTGAAAAATCCAACCGGTTTTTTTTGAAAGAAAACCAGCAATGGGCATGCAATAATAAACAGAATACAGAGGATGATGTCAAGCATGCGCTTGTTCCGCTTGTTCATCCATTTGGAAATGCTGTTAATATCGATCACATACAATTCCCCGGCATTGTCCATAGAATTGCTTCCGATGATAAACATGCTTTCCGGTGGGGCGATCTTATATTCTACTTCTCGGGAAGTAACCTCACTCATAAAGTTGATGATCTTGTTCGATGCAATGTCTCTGGCACAGAAAATAATTTCTTCAATTCCATACACTTCAATCACCTCCCGGAATTTATCAGTACTGCCTAGATTGAATTTTTCGAATTCAGCTTTTGCATGAATCGCATTTTTTTCCTGCGGACGAAGAAAGCCAATGAAGTTGTGCGTTGTTTCCGACATTTTGAGAAGCGAAAGCACACGGCTTGCTTCATCTTCTTCTCCGACAATAAGGAGTTTCTTGCGACTATTGCTATCTAGTGCGAATTGTTTTTGCCCAAGGAGATTCAATACAAGTCGCATCGAGATCATCGACAATCCTGCCCAAACAGACCCAAGAAGGATCAATGCCCGCGAGAAACGGTAGTATTCAGGGAGCAATGCATAGATCACCAGTATAAGTAGCGTGCCACTGAACAAACCACGTACTATTTTTTGCAGTTTCACCGGCCGATCATATCCTCCGCTGAAATAAATGGAGAGGATCCAGATAATAATATAAGTCGGTACGGCCAGGAGCATGAATTCCTGCGGATAATGAACGACCATGTTCCTGCTCCAGTATTCTTTCAGGAAAAACAATCCGGCAAAGACAAGTATAAAGTCAAGAAGTGGTAAAAATGATTTTTGCAGAAACCTGCTAAGAAGAGCAGCGCCGGCACGAATGTAAATGGCAATGCGAATGATGAATATGAACAGTGCAGCATTTTGTTTTGTAAAATGTTTGCGGGCAAAAATGATCATGGCATTGTAAAACACCAATACATAATTGACGCTGCTTTTTTTAGTGCTTTCTCCCTTATAATGGATGATTCTTGTTTCAGGGAAATAATAATTCTTATAACCTGCTTTGAGAATACGATACGACAGGTCAATGTCTTCACCGTACATAAAAAAATCTTCATCCAGTAATCCTGTTTTGTCCAGCACCGATTTTCTCAGCAGCATAAAAGCCCCGGCAAGTATTTCAACCTCATTGATCTCATCCTGATCCAGATAACCAAGATGGTAGCTCCCGAATGTTTTTGATTTGGGAAAAAGGGTGGCAAGTCCGGAAATTTTATAAAACGCAGCAGCAGGTGTTGGCAAACCGCGTTTGGATTCCGGCAAGAATTTTCCGCTGCCATCAAGCATTTTTACGCCCAGTCCGCCGGCATCAGGATGGGCATCCATGAATTCAATAATCTTACAAAATGTATCTTCTTCAACAACCGTATCGGGATTGAGCAGCAGTATATATTCACCTTTGCACACTCTTATGGCCTGGTTATTTGCCTTTGAAAAACCCAGGTTAACTTTGTTTTCAATCCGTATGACTGCCGGAAATTTATGCCTGACCATTTCCATGGAGCCATCCACAGAATTATTATCAACCACAAAAACTTCAGAAGGTACCCCTTCACATGCTTTCAGCACGGAATGAAGGCATTGCTCAAGGAAATACTTGACGTTGTAATTTACGATTACGATGCTGAGCTTCATGGAGTGTGCGAATGTAATATACAATTCTCAGGAACGGGAAATCCGCTTCCTTAAGTTAAAAACCGTAACAATTTTATACAACGAAACCAACTAAGACTATATTCGGAACATTATAATTTCACTTTATCCGATGTGCTTCTGACAGGCTTAGTTGAAACCGGCTATGAGAAATTTGAATTTTAGTACCAGCCAATATTCGCAAATAAAAAAAACAGATCTCAGAAAAAATATGATTTTCCTGAGTTAATAAAATCGTTCAGATTTCATTTACCCCCTACCTCAGTATATCCACATAGAAAAATCATATGTTTTACCAAATTATTAGAATTTCTAACTTCATTATTGTATTCAGGTGCGATTAAGATTATCTTTGGCCTTAATAATTAAGCAGAAAAAACTTAACTAAAATGAAATCAATTAATTTCACCCACGCAGCTTTTTCGTTGGGTTTTCTTTTCTATACAGGCAATTCTTTTGCTCAGAATGTAGGAATAGGAACAGCAGTCCCATTAGATAAGCTCCATGTAGTTGGAAACATCCGATCTACAACCCTTGCTGGGGTTGGGAACCGGCTTGTGCTTGCAGATCCTAACGGAACATTGATCGTTGGAGGAACTCCGGCAGGAACAGCATGGCTTGTAACCGGAAATTCCGGATTGATTGGCGGGAATACCACCACTGCCGGTACAAATTTTTTAGGAACAACTGATGCTCAAAATGTCGATTTCAGAACGAACAATATTGTAAGGGGGCGCTTTAGTTCGCTCGGAGAATTTTTTGTAGGAACACTAAATACAGTTATTGCCGGTGATTTGATGAATGCTGTTGGGAATCCAACATTTTATTGGGCAGTAAACGGATACAGCCCTGCAGGCGTAAATGGTGGCGCTGTTTATGGAATGATTCAAAATGGTAACACTACAATTTTCGGTGGTGTACAGGGTGAATATTATGGAACCAATGCCGGTGGAGCCGGAGTGAGAGGTATCTCTGCATTGGCTACAGGAACCGGGGTGAGTGGTTCAGAACCAACATTGGCAGGCTGGGCATTCTTAAGCCAGGGCGATTATGGTGCAGGTGCTGGTGGAAATTACTGGCTTGTATCTGACGAGCGGCTGAAAAAAAATATCCAGCCAATATCCAGTTCTTTGAATAAAATCATGGCAATGAAAACTTATTCTTTCGAATACGATACTGAAAACTATTCGCAGTATTTTAAGGCAACCAGAAAAAATCTTGGATTTCTTGCACAGGAGTTGGAACTGGTGTTACCTGAAGCCGTAACATCCAAGACAATCGGAAGTCTGAATGTGGAAAAGGAAAATCCTAACAAAGTTTCAGAAACAATGCAGATTAAAGCTGTTAATATGAATGCAGTTGTTCCGGTACTGGTAAATGCAATTCAGGAACAACAGCAAATTATCACCGATTTAAAAGCGCGGATTATTTCACTTGAGCAAGCCAGTCACAAATAAAGATCAGTTTTAATTTTTTTTAATGAAAAAATATTCGCTGTTTTTTGTTTTTGTTTTTTGTACGGTGTTGGGTTTTACTCAGTGTCTCACATATCCTGTCGGCCTCAGCCAGCGGATCAATGATGCCCAGACAATAGTGGAAGGTAAGGTGATTTCAGAACAGAGCTTCTGGAATGCAAATCATGATTTTATTTATACTGCATATCAGATTGAAGTTTATAAAGTATTCAAAGGAGGAATCAATGCCTCAACGATTGAACTTATCAATGAGGGCGGTGAAGTCGGAAATACGAAGATTGTAGTTGAGCCAAACCTTGTGCTTAATGAACTGGAAAGAGGGATTTTCTTTTTAGCAGCGCCGGATGAATTTAATACTTCCTCTGCAATTTCAGCCAACTTGCAGTTCAAGGGAACTTCTTCCCAGCTGTCATTTGTCAAGTATGATCTCCTGACGCATGAGGCTGCTGACTTGTATGCTCAATATACGGATATTCAGACAGAGCTGTATGATGTTATTCAGCAAGCAACAGGAAGTAATTACCTGCAGATATCATCGTTTTCATTTCAGCAAAATGGCGGAGGAGGAAATCACATCCTGGTGTTTCCTACAATTACAGCAATTGCTCCTAATCCCACCACGGCAGGTACTTTTACAACTGTAACTATTACCGGAACAAACTTCGGACCGGCATATGGCGGTACAACAAATCTTGAGTTCAGGGATGCCAATAACGGAGGTGCAGGCTTTATTTCAACACCGGCAAATCATATAATCAGCTGGAATGCTACCACAATCCAGGCCCGGGTTCCAACAGGTGCGGGAAGTGGTACTTTCCGGGTCACTAATAATCTGAACGAAACTACTTTATCAGGAATTAGCGTGACGATTAATTACAATGAATCAAATGTAAATAGCGGAGGAATATATTACCAGCCCGACCTCATCAACCAGAATGGTGCCGGCGGATACACTTATAGATACAACACAACATTCAATGCCAACGGACCTGCTGTTGCAGCTTTCGAGCGTGCAATGCAGACCTGGCGCTGTGCAACCTATGTCAATTTTACACGGGCTGGAACCACTGCCATTGCCTGTCAGGCACTGGATGGAACAAACCTGAGCACTTTTGATGGTTCGTGTGCATTGCCTGCAGGGGTACTGGGAATCTCATATAGTTATTACTCAGGATGTGGTGGAGGTGTATGGTACCTTAACGAAAACGATGTTAAATGGCGGACCAATGGAACAGGCGGAATAATCTGGCAGTATGGACCGGCACTTTGTTCAGGAGCACCGGCAGGCGATTATGATTTTGAATCGGTTTGTGTCCATGAATTGGGACATAGCCACCAGCTTGGCCATACAATTCTTCCGGTTACGGTTATGAATTATGCGATTAGTAACGATATTGAAAGAAGGGGACTGACACCTGCAAGTGAAGTTGCCGGAGGCAATGATATTATGGCAAGAAGCATTGTTGCAAATGCATGTGGTCCCGCGCCTATGATTGCATTAACACCTGCCAATTGTACGCTCAATGCACCAACTGCCAATTTCACAGCAACTCCGCTGTCGGGTTGTGCACCACTTTCTGTAACTTTTACTGATGCAAGTTTAAATACTCCTACTTCCTGGGCATGGACGTTTGTAGGCGGTGTGCCTGCTGCTTCTGCACTTCAAAATCCTGTAGTGTCTTACGCTGCGCCCGGAGTCTATACTGTTGTCTTAACGGTCACCAATGCATCCGGATCAGACACAAGAACAAAGACAAGTTACATTACAGTGAACAATTGTTCACCAACGGCAAATTTCACCGGCAATCCGACAACACTTTGCGAAGGGCAAACAGTTTCATTCTTTGATGCCAGTACAAACACTCCTACAACATGGGCATGGACTTTTCCCGGAGGTACGCCTGCTGCATCTGCAATTGCAAATCCGGTTATTACTTATGCAACTGCCGGCGTGTACAATGTTACCCTGCAGGTCACCAATGCTTATGGTACCAATACATTTACAAGAACAAATTACATTACAGTAAATGCATGTCCTCCACCTCCGGTGTCTAATTTTACCGGAACACCAACTACTGTTTGTGTTGGAAGCACCGTTGCATTTACTAATACTTCCACAGGATTTCCAAACTACTGGCAGTGGACATTCCCCGGTGGAACCCCTGCAACCTCGCTTGCCCCAAACCCCGTTGTGACTTATAATACACCCGGAGTATATTCAGTCACACTTTTGGTTTCCAACTCCAGTGGTAGCAGTACTTTTACCAGAACAAGTTATATCACAGTAAATGCTTGTTCAGCTCCGACAGCAAATTTTGCAGGTGCGCCGACAACTATTTGTGCAGGTCAGACTGTCAATTTCTTTGATCTGTCTACCGGAGGTCCATCTTCATGGAGCTGGACATTTACCGGGGGAGCACCTGCGACATCACCTGCGCAGAATCCTGTGGTAACATATGCTGCTGCAGGAACATACGCTGTTTCTCTTACGGCTACAAACGCTTTTGGCGGAAATACCAAAACCGTTGCAGCATATATTACTGTACAAACTTGTCCAAGTGCAGGAAGCGGATTGATTGTCAACGACGGTTCACTTATTTTTCTACAGCCCGGTGCACTCATTTATGACCAAGGCGGTTTCATCAACCAGGACAATGGTGTAAACATCGGAAACATTGATAACTACGGAACATTTCAGCTACTTGGCGACTGGACAAATAATTCAGCAAGCAATTGCTTTATAAACAGCAGTCCCGGAACAACGATCATGAGCGGTGCATCACAGGGCATATTGGGAAATACGCCCACCTATTATTACAATCTTACGCTACAGGGAACCGGAGTTAAATCTCAGGCAGTGGATGCACGTACATTAGGAACTCTCGCATTGAATGACCGTGAACTTGCCACCAATGATTATGTGATGTACGTCACCAATGCTGCTGTTGGTGCAATTACACGAACAGGAGGATTTAATTCAATCCCGGTACAGGGTTTTGTGAGCAGTACGAACAATGGAAAGTTGTGGAGAAATACGAACAGTACCGGTGCTTACCTTTATCCTGTTGGTTCAACAGTTGGGTCACCGAGATTCAGGCCTGTGGAGATTAAGCCTACCAGTGCAACTGCATCAACTTTTGGAATCCGGTTTGTAAACAATGATCCCAATACACAAGGTTATAACCGTGCATTAAAGGATCCGAGCCTCGGCGTGATTAATCCGCTGTGGTATCAGCGTGTAACCCGTATCAGTGGTACAGCACTTACCGACATTAAACTCTACTATGATAATGTTGCGGACGGCGTAACAAGCTTTGCGACCAACCTGATGACTGAATGGGGACCTTATTCACCTCCAATGCAATGGAATGATCTCGGGCTTGTAAGCAACACAGGAGCAGGTTCACCGGCTTTGTCGAGCGTTACCAAGGCAGGTTGGAATGTTTTCAATACCGAGAATTTCAATATCTCACCTCAGTCAATACCGCTTCCTGTTGACCTGATCAGTTTTTCTGCTGATTGCGATAAAGAGTTTGTTACCCTTTCATGGACAACAGCAAGTGAAGTGAACAATGATTATTTTACTGTTGAAAAAAGAAGTGATGGAAAGGATTATTCAGAAGTCACAAAGGTCAAAGGCAACGGTACCAGTTCAGAGCAACATTTTTACGAAGCGAAAGATCTGAAAGCTGAGGGGGTTGTTTATTACAGATTGAAGCAGTTTGATATTGATGGTAAAGTTTCGTACAGTGATGAAATCAAGGTGCAGTGTAACCGGAATGGCCTTCATGAGATTGTTGGCATTTATCCGAACCCATCGCATGGCGTTGTGGCCATCGACCTTTTCCTGGCCGAGGGAGGGCATGTAAAGGTTATGTTGTACAATTCCATTGGTCAGGTTGTTCGTGAGGAGCAAATGACCCTGAAAAATGGCTTCCGGAAGCTTGCAATTGACATGTCTGGGCTTCCGCCCGATGTGTACCAGTTGAATCTAACAACAGGATATTCAGTATCAACCAGGAAAATCGTGAAAATGTAACGATTTAGGGGTCGTAATTTCCTGAACTATTTTCTTTGATTCAGCTGTTGTGGTTTGCATAATTTTGATACATTTGCATCCCATTTTAATAAAAATATCAAAATTTAATCAAAACCGGCATGTTACATCATTATGAGACAGTTTTCATTATGACTCCCGTTCTTTCGGAAGATCAAATGATGGATACTGTAACCAAATTCAAGAAAATCCTCACCGACAACGGAACCGAGATTGTTCACGAGAACAATTGGGGATTGCGCAAGCTGGCTTACCCGATTCAGAAAAAGAATACCGGGTTTTACTATCTCATCGAGTACAAAGCACCGGGCGAGCTTATCAATAAGCTTGAGCTGGAGTTCAAACGAGATGAGCGGATCATGCGCTTTCTTACTGTTGTCCTTGACAAACACGCAATTGCGTACAATGAAAAAAAGCGCAAGAACGCTACAGCTAAAAAGGAAGAAGCACAGGTAGCTTAAACAAATTTCGAAAATCAAATATCGAATTCCGAAATTAAATCCGAAAACAAAAAAGTAAAACCGAAATGGCATCACCAAATGAAGTCCGTTACCTCGCTCCACCGCAGGTAGACACCACCAAAAAGAAATACTGCCGCTTTAAAAAGTCAGGCATTAAGTACATTGATTATAAAGATCCTAATTTCCTGCTGAAGTTTGTAAACGAGCAGGGCAAAATTCTTCCGCGCAGATTGACAGGCACTTCTTTGAAGTACCAGCGCAAGGTAGGTCAGGCAGTAAAACGAGCACGTCACATTGCCCTTATGCCTTATGTATCTGACTTAATGAAGTAAGAAGGCAATAATCAATTCTTTGTTTCCGGTTTATACCCTGAAACATTAAACATCAAACCTCAAATCTGAAACTTTCCCATGGAAGTTATCCTCAAACAAGACCTCGATAATCTCGGCTATGCTGATGAGATCGTAAAAGTAAAAGACGGCTATGCACGCAACTTTCTGATCCCGCGCGGACTTGCTTCTATTGCAACTGAAAGTAACCGCAAGATGCTGACTGAAACACAGAAACAGCGTGCCCACAAAGCGCAGAAAATAAAAGGTGATGCAGATACTATTGCAAAACAGATGGAAGCAACAACATTGCGAATCGGTGCAAAAGCCAGCGATTCCGGCAAAATATATGGTTCTATCACTGCACTGCAGCTTGCTGATGCACTTAGCAAATTAGGCGTGAATGTAGACCGTAAAAAAATCCGCATTGACGGTGACCATATCAAAGCAACAGGTATGTACACTGCTACTGTGAACCTTCACAAGGACATCAAAGCGAAAATTAATTTCGAAGTGTTCGCAGAGTAAGGGTACGAAAAGCGAATCAATACGAATATACGAAATTACGAATAGAGAAGCTCCGCGGGTCGGGGCTTTTTTTTTGTCAACATTTCAATTTTTAAAATCCATTCTCCTTACATTCGTACAAATTCACAATCGCTTATTTTCGTAATTCGTAAATTCGTAGTATTTCGCTATACGTACAGCAATGAATAACTTCATCGTCTCAGCCCGCAAATACCGCCCCGATACATTCGATACTGTAGTCGGGCAAAACAATATCACCCACACATTAAAGAATGCCATAAAAAATAATCATCTCGCACAGGCATTTCTTTTTACAGGTCCCCGTGGAGTTGGGAAGACAACCACTGCAAGGTTGCTTGCAAAAACGGTTAACTGTACCAATGTTTCGAAGCAAACAGAAGCATGTAATGAATGTAAGTCATGTACATCATTCAATGCAGGAACCACACTCAATATCTTTGAACTGGATGCCGCAAGTAATAACAGCGTTGATGATATCAGGGTACTTGTAGAACAGGTACGCTATCCGCCACAGGGAGGCCGGTTCAAAGTATATATCATAGATGAGGTTCACATGCTCAGCACGAATGCCTTCAATGCATTCCTGAAAACACTTGAGGAGCCACCGTCTTATGCCATATTCATTCTTGCAACTACAGAGAAGCACAAGATCATCCCTACCATTTTATCCCGTTGCCAGATTTTTGACTTCAGCCGTATCACCATTGAAGACATAGCAAAACAACTGGCAATGATTGCTTCAAAGGAAAATGTGGAAGCGGAGGATGATGCTTTGCATGTGATTGCACAGAAGGCCGATGGTGCCATGCGCGATGCACTGAGTATGTTCGACCAGCAGGTGAGTTTTGCAGGAAATAAGCTCACTTACAAATCAGTGATCGAGAATCTGAATGTGCTCGATTATGATTATTATTTCAAGGTGACGAATGAGATTTTGAGCGGGAACATTTCTGCAGCATTACTTACTTTCAACGAAATCCTGAATCACGGTTTTGACGGCCACAATTTTATCACGGGCTTATCTTCTCACTTCCGCGATTTGCTTGTCTGTCAGGATGAAATTACTTTGAAACTACTGGAAGTAAGCGCCAATGTAAAGGAGAAATACAAGGTACAGTCTAAACAGGCGTCTGCTTTACATTTTCTGGAACTCCTTGATATTTCGAATAAGTGTGATATGTCCTATCGTACAGCCAAACACCAGAGACTTCAGGTAGAACTTGCATTAATGAAGATGTGTTCGCTCTCATCATCGGGAGATAAAAAAAAAAGTGAACCCGGTATAGCATATAAGATTCCGGTAAGTACTGTTGCAAAACAACCATTGATTGCAGTTTCAAAGCCGGAATTGGCGCCTGATCAAAAAGTCGTTACTGAATCAGTTGTTATGGAACAGGAACTTCCCAATTTGAAAAAGGAAGTATTGAAGCCTGCAGCCTCTGCTGCACCAAAGGCCGGAAGTGCATCAAGAAGAACAATTTCAATAGCCGATGGCCTGAAACCGAAGGCAGCAGTTGTGGATTCTGCTTCAACACCGGAAGCTACAATGGGTGAAAATGCCTTTTCTGCCGAGGAACTACATTTGGCATGGAATGATTTTGCGGTTACCCTGCAGGCTGACGGAAGGTTTACCCTTCATACTGCATTAACCAAACGCAAACCGGCATTAAACAACAATTTCAACGTCCATTTCTCCCTGGATAATGGGGCCGTGGAGAAAGATGTAAATGCAATAAAGCAGGAGCTGCTCACATATATCAGGAAGAGGCTGAACAACGGTAAAATAACCCTTACTACCACCATTGACAGGGATCTTTCAAAAGGGAAGACCCCGTATACCCCTAAAGAAAAATTTGAACACATGGCAGTTAAAAATCCTGCCCTATTACAACTGAAAAAACAGATGGATCTGGAGATTGATTTTTAAAAATATAAGCCGGTTTTGGCAGTTGAAAAGCATCATTTTTTTATGACTTTTTTTGCAAAATTCCCCTTCTTTTTTACTATATTTGAGAACAAATAAGGGCTGGATCAACATCAGCTTTTTTGATGCCCTGAAGGCATAAAACACGGGGGGAAACATTACTTGAACATAAATTTTAATGGAAGATCTGATTAAGGAAAAACTATTGGCAGCACAAAAAGCATCTAACGATTATTCGGCTGATAGTATACAGGTATTAGAAGGACTTGAGGCGGTTCGCAAACGGCCCGCAATGTACATTGGTGATGTAAGTGTAAAAGGCCTACACCATCTTGTATATGAAGTTGTGGATAATTCTATTGATGAAGCGCTTGCAGGACATTGCAAGAATATTGATGTGTTTATTCATCCGGATAATTCGATCACAGTAAAAGATGATGGCCGCGGCATTCCGACAGCCATACACACAAAAGAAAAAAGGAGTGCCCTGGAAGTTGTCATGACTGTGCTTCATGCAGGAGGAAAGTTTGACAAAGATTCATACAAAGTATCCGGTGGATTGCATGGAGTAGGTGTGAGTTGTGTAAATGCACTCAGTACACATCTGAAAGTTGTAGTTCACCGTGAAGGAAAAATTTTCACACAAGAGTATGAGCGAGGAAAACCATTGTTTGCAGTAAAGGAGATTGGTGTAACAGACCGCACAGGTACGGAAGTAACTTTCATGCCTGACAATACAATTTTTATTACCTCTTTGTATCATTATGATACGCTGGCAGCACGATTGCGTGAGCTGGCATTTCTGAATCGCGGCATCAACCTTTCCATTACCGATTTGCGCGAAGCAGATGCAGAAGGAAAAAACCCATATGATAAATTTTTCAGTGAAGGCGGATTGAGAGAATTTGTTGCATTCCTTGATGCGAACAGGGAGCGACTGATCCCTGCTCCTATTTATATGGAAGGAGATAAGGCAGGTATCCCTGTAGAGATCGCCATGCAATACAATACATCTTTCAATGAGAATGTACACTCTTATGTAAACAATATCAGCACTCATGAAGGAGGAACACATCTTTCCGGTTTCAGGAGAGCACTTACACGTACATTGAAGACGTATGCAGAGAAATCAGGCATGCTTGAAAAACTGAAGTTTGAGATCAGTGGTGATGATTTTCGCGAAGGCCTTACAGCAGTAATTTCCGTGAAGGTGCAGGAGCCTCAGTTTGAAGGCCAAACCAAAACAAAACTCGGTAACAACGAAGTGATGGGTGCAGTTGACCAACTCGTGGGTGAAATGCTGCAGAATTACCTGGAAGAACATCCACGTGAATCAAAAACGATCGTTGACAAAGTTATTCTTGCTGCAACAGCAAGGCATGCTGCCCATAAGGCAAGGGAGTTGGTTCAGAGAAAAAGTGTGCTTACCGGTACCGGACTTCCAGGAAAACTTTCCGATTGTTCCGAAAGTGACCCCGGCATGTGTGAAGTATTTCTGGTTGAGGGAGATTCTGCAGGTGGAACAGCAAAGCAAGGTCGTAACAGAAAGTACCAGGCCATTCTTCCTTTGAGAGGAAAAATTCTAAACGTCGAAAAGGCGATGGAATACAAGATCTATGAGAATGAAGAAATCCGGAATATCTATACGGCATTGGGAATTTTCCGGGATGAAAAGCAGGAGGGAAGGCCATTGATTATGGATAAGCTCCGTTACCACAAAGTTGTGATCATGACCGATGCCGATGTTGACGGAAGCCACATCACCACCTTGATTCTTACTTTCTTCTTCCGGCACATGAAAGAACTGATAGAAGGTGGTCATCTGTACATTGCCACTCCGCCTTTATATCTGGTTAAAAAAGGGAAAGAACAGCGTTATGCATGGAATGATGAGCAGCGGATTCTTTTCATCAAAGAACTGGCAGGGGTGGGAAAGGAAGAAAATGTAAATACCCAGCGTTATAAAGGATTGGGAGAAATGAACGCTGATCAGCTTTGGGAAACCACAATGAATCCGGAGTCAAGAACGCTCCGCAGGGTTACTATTGAAAGCGCGGCAGAAGCTGACCGTATTTTTAGTATGCTTATGGGTGACGATGTTCCGCCACGACGTGAGTTTATTGAAAAGAATGCGAAGTATGCGAAGATTGATGCCTGATTGAATAACAGGTTTTGAAAAGCAAGGGAGTGTTTTTTTGCTATCTCTCTGAAACTGTTTTTAAATTCATTCTTTCGTAGACGATTCTCGACAAGCCACTGAGAACCTGAGGAAGCCGCTGAATACTTTTTCCTTTTGTCATAATGGTAATGAGGTATGGCTCATTTTCAATATAAACAATAGCTGTTTCGTGCAACTGGGCTTCAGCTGCGTTACCTGTCTCACCAAACTTATTTGCCACCACTGTATTTTCAGGCAACCCGTTTATAATTCCTTTTGTAAAACTGCTCTTTGAAAGGAGCGACATTGCATAAATGGAATTCTCCTTGCTCAGGTATGTAGCATTGTACAAGATCCTCAGGAATTTGGAAAGATCCGTTACGCCAATTGTAAATTTTGGATCATGAATATCGGGTTCGGCAATACCAAGATCAGTAAAAAGCTTCTTAAATAAATTAATGTCCAGTGATTCATTGATAATGAGTGTTGCATTATTATCAGAGTTGACAATTACGCGTGTAAGCAATTCTTTTGCGGAGTATTTTTTACCTGCAATCATCGGATCATCATTAAATGTCTGGTTTGGTACCCCTTTTCTCCGGCCTTGAAACAAATATTCTTTGTCAATCAGATTTGGATTTTCCTCACTCATTTTAAGATAAGTGATCATGGCAGCAATTTTTATAATGCTTCCCGGTGCATATGTTGCGCCGCTGTTGACCGAAGTCCATTCACCATCATTGAGTCGCCTTACATAGACAGATGCATCATTAATGGAACCGGTTGTCTTAAGTGTGTTGATTTCAAATGACAGTGCCCTGTTCAAGTCTTTCAATCCGCCTGATTCCGTCATCACCTCAGTCATGATGAGTGGTTTAATAAGCTGATATTCCTGTAACCTGACTTGTTGTATTTGTTGAGAATTAACAGGCGTAGCTTCCAATGCCTGATGGATTTCCTTTTTCGCTGTTGGTGCAATATCGGTTAATTGATAGATGATCAGCCATAGTAATCCGATAGCAATCAACAGGAAGTAAAAAGGAATCTTCCGAAGTAATATACGTTTCATAACAAGAACAGATTAACAGAAAATTTTTTAAAAGGGATCAAAGATCAAAATCTATTCTGTAAATATCCTGTTTATTACGTGTTGCAACAAATAAATGATTTAATAATTTGTTGCATTCTTTCAGCACACTAGATTTTTCAGAAGAAATTTCTGTTTTAACAAAAGTTTGTATGTTGCAATAGTATGACAAAAGTCACATCGCTCCTTTGAGAAAAGAATGAATCAGCGTTTTGTTACTTTGTGCTGAACAAGCAGTGATGGGTCATCTGTAATCCTGTTCCGTACAGCAAACATGACCAGACCGGCAGTGTTTTTTGAGTTGGTAATCTCCAGCAGTTTTGTGCGGTAACCTTCAATTGTTTTTTCAGAGACGAATAATTTGTCGGCTATCTCTTTGGTTGTAAATTCATAACAGATCAGAAATACCACGGCCCGAAGCCGGTCTGTTACGTCGTCGATACTCTGCTTGCTGTCAAGTACCGGTTTGTGGATCAAACGGTCGAAAAGATTTTTCTCAACTTCATCAGCATAGTAATGACTTCCATCCAATATTTTTTTGATGGCAATTTTTACTTCTTTGGTGTCTGCGCTTTTTAGCAGGTATCCCCTTGCACCTGCATCAATCATCTTAATGATATTTTCCCTGTCATCCACACTAGTGAGCGCGATTACAGGAACATCAGGAAAACGGATGCTGACCTTTTTTGTCGTGGTGATGCCATCTAATTTAGGCATCATGATATCCATAAATACAAGGTCGAATTTTTTCTTCTTTAATAGTTTTAATACATCATCGCCGTTTTCTGCATGCGTAACTGAGCTTACCAGTTTTGTTTTTTGAAGAATGGAATCAATGCCCATTCTGAAAAGCATGTGATCATCTGCAATCAGAACATGTATTCCAGGTTTTTTTTTTGCCATAAAAAATATGAGTGTCAGCTAAGAAAACAAATAACAAAAAAGGATCTTTCCTGATCAGTTCTAGAAACGATCTTCGTTTACAATAACTGCAAGATTCAGGATCGATGAACGGTCAGTATTTTTGTTCATGGTGTTCTGTCTGAACACATGCTGACGATTTGAAGCTAAGGCATGCAGATTTGGATTGCGGTCATGCCTAATTGAGTGGGTATTTAGGTTGAACCTTTCATCAAGACAATCAACTTCAATACCCATCTGTCCGGCAATTTCTTCAATCTTTTCGAAATGCCTTGCCATCTCACGCAACTCTGAGTGTTGTTCTAAAGAAAGCTTCATTCGAAGTGTGTTTTAAGTTAAATTGACAAAGCGTTAAGTGATGGCAAGGTGCGAAAAAGAGAAACGCAAGTCAAGTACCCCGCAATACCTAATTTTCCTGTTCGTTAAAGGCGTACTGGATCAAATTGGCGCCCATTTTCAATGCTTTGATGTGCATTTCGGGTGAATCCTTGTGTACTTCATAATCCTCCCAGCCATCTCCCAGGTCACATTCGAAGGAGTAAAAGGCAACAAGCCGGCCTTTGTAAATCCATCCAAAACCCTGTGGCGGTTTTGCATCGTGCTCATGAATTTTTGGTAGGCCGTCTGTGAAGTCATATTTCTGATGATAAACAGGATGGGAAAATGGTAGTTCAACACAGTCTAATTCAGGAAATGCTTTTTTCATCTGAGGCCTGACATAAGGATCGAGGCCAAAGTTATCGTCAATGTGCAGAAATCCGCCTGCTATCAGGTAGTTCCGCAGGTTGTCGGCTTCCTGTTGTGAGAGGACCCAGTTTCCATGTCCTGTCATATGCACAAAAGGGTAGTTGAATATTTCAGGGCTTCCTGCCTCAACAATGGCCTGTTCCGGATCAATGGCAGTGCCGAGGTTCTGATTGCAGAATTTTATAAGGTTAGGAAGCGATGTTTCCAGGTTTGCATACCAGTCGCCGCCGCCATTGTATTTCAGAAGTGCGATCTTAAAAGATGGCTGAGTAAACGAAGTCAGCGTAAAAAAAATCAGTGTTGCAAAAAGGTATTTTTTCATAATGAGAAAATCAATACAAGGCCGGCATGATTACCATTTATTGATTGAGCAAAGATACGATTGAAGCGGCAACAATCCCTGCTGTTTCTGTTCTGAGGCGACTTTTTCCGAGGGAGACCGGGATGAAATTATTTCTGTGGGAAAGTAAAATTTCCGTTTCGGTAAAATCTCCTTCCGGTCCGATGAGCACCAGTGTATTTGTTGATGTGATCAGTTTGTTTTTTAAATGCCCTTCAGCATTCATCAGACAAATATACTTTTGTTCTGTTGTGTTACCGGCGATAAATTTATCCAGTGCCACAGGTTCGTTCAACTTTGGCAAATATGTCTTCAGTGATTGTTTCATTGCTGACAATAAAACTTTATTCAGCCTTTCAGTCTTGAGTACTCTTCTTTCTGATCGCTGACAGATAACCGGAGTAATTTCATCGATGCCGATTTCAGTTGCTTTCTCCAGGAACCATTCAAGCCTGTCAATATTTTTTGTCGGCGCGATCGCAATGTGCAATGAATAGTTTCTCCTGCCATAATCATGTTTTGTTTCGGCAATGCTTACCCGGCATTTTTTTGGATCGGGATCTGATATGGTTCCGGTGTAAAAATTGCCGTTTCCGTCAGTGAAGAATATCTCTTCACCCGATTTCATTCTCAAAACCCTGATGCAATGCGCTGAGTCTTCTTCAGTGAGCAAGGCAAATCCATCGAGTGTAATATTTCCAAAAAACAGATTCATGATGCTGCAAAGGAAGAATAAGAAAATGAAAATGGAAAGGGCGGGAAGAAGAATCTAATTGATACCCGGATCTTCAGGAAAGTCATTCATAATTCCATAGACATGTCCGTTTCGCTGAAGGATGTTGCCCCAGGCCTTTTCGGGATTTTCCTGAAATGCCGATTGAAGATCTGCATTGGTCACCCACCAGTTTTCATTCCTGATCTCTTTGGCTAGTTTCCTAGGGCTCCAGGCGTTGTACCCGGCCAGGAATTTAATCTGTTCCGGTTTCACCTGTCTGGTTTCAATCATCAGTTTGAGTTGCTCATAATCGCCGCCCCAGTAAATTCCATTAGAGATAAGTTGAGCACCTCTCAGGTTATGGATACTATGGATGTAATAAACTGAATCAAGCCGCTGGTTTCCGCCCCAGTGAACATGGGCTTTGAATTCAGGAAAATCATCAAGCACGTCATTGATCAGCAAAGGAGTTGGTTTATTCAGAATGAAACCGATACTCCCACGTTCGTCGTGCTGACTGATAAGGACAACAGCGCGTTTGAAATTAGGTTCCGGGTTAAATGGCTCGGAAAGTAAAAGCGCACCTACGCGAGGTTTCAGGTTTTCCTGCTTCTTTTTCTTTTTGGCTGCCATGCTCAATCTTAAACAGGAAAGTCTGACCAAATGTTATGGGATTGAAGAAACTTTCAGCGAGATTTTTATTTGGTTTGAACAAAAGCATGGTTAAATTTCAGGGAAAACGGAACCTTTCGAAAATATTGAAGTAAAAAGCCGTTTTTTTTAATCAAAAGAATTCCTCGTCTCGTCTCGCCTTAGGCGAGACGAGACGGGGTTGAATAAAAATATTAGCCACGTCCCGATAGCTATCGGGATTCACCAATTGACACGAAATAT
>CAYHHK010000084.1:15522-17969 GCA_964356415.1 uncultured Flavobacteriales bacterium | reverse complement strand
TTATTCCTGAGCACTTCATTTGCCCAGCGCGGCAAACATGGAGCAAGAACCATTTCTTCATCAGTTAATGTTAACGAGTATACCACTTTGCTTTCAAATATATCTGCCGGAAGTACATCAATTGCAGTTGCCAACAGCGCCCTTAACAGCAATGGATATTTTTCCGGTCCGCTGGCTCCGGGCGACCTTATATTCATTATCCAGATACAGGGCGCTTCAATGGGACTTGCAAATGACAGCACCTATGGTAATATCAATTTATATAACAACTGCGGCTGGAATGAATTTGCGCAGGTTTCAACTGTACCAAACTCAACAAGCATAACAGTTGACTGCGGATTAAAACACGCATACACAGCTACAGGCAAGGTTCAGATAGTGCGTGTACCAAGGTGGACTTCACTGACAATTAACAGCGGAGGTCAGTTGACCTGTCCTACCTGGAATGGTACTACGGGCGGCGTTGTTGCAATTGAGGTTTTAGGTAATACAGTAATTAATTCCGGTGGAAGCATATATGCTTCAGGAAAAGGATTTCGTGGCGGGGCGCTCGATAGCCAGTCACAATTTGGTACCTATGACTACAGGTGGAACACAGGATTATCAGGAGCTGAAAAAGGCGAAGGGATTGCTGGCAGCCAAAGCGATTACGACTCATTCGGCGGAAGATATGATCGGGGTGCTCCGGCAAACGGTGGTGGTGGTGGCAATGGTCATACTTCCGGCGGTGGCGGCGGTGGAAATGCAGGTAATACTTCAACGTGGAATGGCTATGGAATTCCTGATGTCTCTACAGCTTCATGGGCTAATGCATGGAACCTTGAATGGAGCGGCTTCGCTTCCAACAATAGCTCTGGCGGTGGCCGCGGCGGGTATAGTTATTCATCTGATGATAGAAATGCGCTTACTGAAGGGCCGGGGAATACAAATTGGGGTGGCGACTACAGGCGAAATGTTGGTGGAGTTGGCGGTCGTCCACTGGATTACACTACAGGAAGATTATTTTTTGGCGGCGGCGGCGGGTCGGGAGACCAAAACCAGAATAAAGGCGGTGCCGGTGGCAATGGTGGAGGATTGATCTATGTTATTTCTTTCTCAGATGTAACCGGTGGCGGACAAATAATTTCAAATGGAATTAACGGACAGAGTACGCCCACAAGAGGAACCGATGCTGCGGGCGGCGCAGGTGCGGGCGGTGCTATCGTAGTCAATTCAACTGGGACCATTTCCGGAGTTACAATTGTTGCAAGCGGAGGGAACGGCGGTAATCAAATAATCAGAAATGCTTTTGAGCCTGTGGAAGCTGAAGGAACGGGCGGCGGCGGCGGCGGCGGATATATTACAATTACAAATGGAAGCCCGGGAAGAACGGCAAATGGCGGGAACAATGGAACTACAGATTCAGGAGGACTTTTAGAGTTTCCTCCCAATGGTGCAACAAAAGGCGCAGCAGGATTGCCCGCCCAGACTTTCCCAAGTTATTACATAACTGCAATTGGAGACACAATCTGTCCTAATACCCAAGCTACCCTAACTGCTTCAATTGTTGGAACACCACCGGGAGGGATAACTTATTACTGGTATACTGCCTCAACCGGCGGCAGCGCTATTGGCACAGGAACAACATATACAACGCCAACAATCGCTACCTCAACCACGTATTATGTTGCAATCTGTCCGGGCTTTTACAGGGTGCCTGTTCAGATCGTTGTGATTCCTACAACAACTCCGTCATTTACTTTCACAAATGCATGCCTTGGAGACCCTACTGTATTCACCAATACAACTATCGGAGGCGTAAATTTTGCCTGGAATTTCGGAGATGGATTTTCCACATGGCAGCAGAATCCAAGCCATACATATGCTACAGCCGGATCATTTGTTGTTCTATTTACAGTTACGAATAGTGCAGGATGCCTTGCAAACGTGACCCAAACAGTGACCGTGGGAAATACTCCCCAGGTCAGCTTCACCTCATCCGGAGCAACCACTGCTTGCGGATCTCTCACAGTAAACTTTATTAATAATACCACCGGCGGTGGAGCAAATAATTACAGTTGGAATTTCGGAGATGGCTCTGCAGCTTCATCACAACAAAATCCTTCACATACCTATTCAACACCGGGAACATATACTGTGACATTGGCGGCAACGCTGGGATCCTGCGGCGATGCAGATTCAATCGTAAATTATATTACAGTGAATCCCGCACCTACCGCAGGATTTACCACTTCAAATGTTTGTCTGGGAGATGCTATGAATTTCACCAATACTTCAACCGGAGCAACAAGCTATAGCTGGAACTTTGGAGATGCAGGAACTTCAACAGGAACAAATCCATCACACACATATCTGACTGCAAATACATTTATTGTTACACTGATCTCATCCAACGGAACCTGTACAGATACAGTTGTACAAAATGTGACAGTGAACAACTCACCACA
>CAYHHK010000084.1:0-15422 GCA_964356415.1 uncultured Flavobacteriales bacterium | reverse complement strand
ACGGAACCTGTACAGATACAGTTGTACAAAATGTGACAGTGAACAACTCACCACAAGTCAGCTTTACTTCATCAGGAGCTACAACAGGATGTGGTTCGCTTACAGTTAATTTTGTAAACAACACAACCGGTGGCGGCGGTAATTCCTATACGTGGAATTTTGGAGATGGCTCGGGAACGTCTTCCCAGTCAAACCCATCACATACTTATTCAACCCCCGGTACATATACAGTAACACTTGCCGCAACGCTTGGCAGCTGCAGTGATGCAGATTCAATAGTGAGTTACATTACCGTAAACCCTGCTCCAACAGCAAGCTTCAGCGCTTCCAATGTTTGCCTTGGTGATGTCATGAATTTCACGAACGCATCAAGCGGAGCCACTGGTTACACATGGGATTTTGGTGATGGTTCCGGAACATCAACTTCTGCAAGTCCGACTTATTCCTATTCAACAGCAAATACTTTTACTGTAACACTGATTGCAACAGATGGAACTTGTTCCGATACCATTACCCAAAACGTTGTGGTGAACAATGCACCGCAGGTGAGCTTTACTGCTTCAGGAGCAACCACAGGATGCGGATCACTCACGGTGAATTTTGTAAACAATACCACGGGTGGCGGAGGTAATTCTTATATTTGGAATTTTGGAGATGGCACTGGAACCTCTTCGCAGACAAACCCTTCATACACCTATTCATCCCCCGGTACATACACCGTTACGCTTGCCGCAACACTTGGCAGTTGCAATGATGCTGATTCTATAGTGAATTACATCACCGTGAACCCCGCTCCAACAGCAAGCTTCAGCGCTTCCAGTGTTTGCCTTGGTGATGTCATGAATTTCACGAACGCATCAAGCGGAGCTACCGGTTACACATGGGATTTTGGTGATGGTTCCGGAACATCAACTTCTGCAAGTCCGACTTATTCCTATTCAACAGCAAATACTTTTACTGTAACACTGATTGCAACAGATGGAACCTGTTCCGATACCACCACTCAAAATGTGACCGTGAACAACTCACCACAAGTCAGCTTTACTTCCTCGGGAGCAACCACAGGATGCGGATCACTCACGGTGAATTTTGTAAACAACACGACAGGCGGCGGCGGCAATTCTTACGTCTGGAATTTTGGTGACGGCACAGGAACATCATCGCAGACAGACCCGTCTTACACTTACACAACTCCCGGCACATACACTGTTACGCTTGCCGCAACACTTGGCAGTTGCAGCGATGCTGATTCAATAGTGAATTACATCACCGTAAACCCTGCTCCAACAGCGAGCTTCAGCGCTTCGAATGTTTGTCTTGGCGATGTAATGAATTTCACGAACGCATCAAGCGGAGCCACTGGTTACAGCTGGGACTTTGGTGATGGCACAGGAACATCAACTTCTGCCAGCCCATCTTATACCTATTCAACTGCAAATACTTTTACTGTAACACTGATTGCAACAGATGGAACCTGTTCCGATACCATCACTCAAAATATGGTTGTGAACAATGCACCTCAGGTAAGTTTCACTTCTACAGGACCGACAACTTCATGCGGCTCACTTACAGTGAACTTCGTAAATAACACAACAGGCGGCGGCAGTAATTCATATTCCTGGAATTTCGGTGATGGAACAGGAACTTCTATACAGCAAAACCCAACATATACATTTACAACACCGGGAACATACACGATTACCCTCACTGCCTCCGTAGGTTCTTGCAGCGATGTCGATTCTCTTGTAAACTATATTATAGTTACGCCTGGTCCTGTAGCAAGCTTTACTGCCGGAAGTGTTTGCCTTGGCGAAACGGTTTATTTTGTAAATACCTCCACGGGTGCCACTTCTTATTTGTGGGATTTTGGAGATGGAACAGGGACATCTTCGCTTCTGAACCCGACACATGTTTACAATGTCGGAAACACGTTTACCATTACACTGATCTCTACTGATGGAAATTGTTCAGACACCATTACACAAACTGTGACCGTGAATCCCGCACCGGTCGTGTTGTTCAGCGCAAATGCCACTTCAGCATGTGATTCACTCACCGTAACATTCACCAACAATACTACTGGTGCTGCAAGTTACAACTGGGATTTTGGCGATGGATTTTTCTCCACAGATGTAAATCCTACCCACACTTACAATGTTCCGGGGATCTATTCAGTCACACTGAATGGTATTCTGGGAATATGCATCTCTTCTCAGACATCCGTGAATATGATCTCCATTTATGAGACTCCTCAGGCTACGGTCTCTGCGTCGTCATTGTTCCTCTGTCCAAACGACTGTGTGAATTTTACATCAACATCAACCGGCTCTCCTGTTTCCTGGGCGTGGAATTTCCCCGGAGCATCAACATCAATTTCATCTGCCGAAAACCCGCAGAATATTTGTTACCCGGCAGCCGGATCATTCAATGTTCTGCTAAGTGTTTCAAACGGAAATTGTTCCTCTTCTCAAACGTTGTCAGGTTACATTGTCGTGAACCCGTGTACATCACTCGTGGCGGGTTTTTATTCTAACGACACAGTTTTGTGTAAAGGCTCTTGCATCAACTTCACAAGCACATCTCAAAATGCTTCTTCATATCAATGGTTGTTTCCTGGAGCATCACCATCATCTTCAACACAACCGAACCCCGGAAATATTTGTTATCCAACTTCAGGCAACTATGATGTAACACTAATCGTGTCTGACGGCAACACCTACGACACACTTACCATTACCAACTTCATTCAGGTTGCCGCACCTCCTGTACCTCCGACCTTTACACAAAATGGAGATACGCTTACCAGTTCTCCGGCAACAACGTACCAATGGTTTTACGGAAACTTCCAGATTTCCGGAGCAACCAATCAGACCTATATTGCAACTGCATCCGGGAACTATTATGTAGTCACCACCGATGCCAATGGTTGTCAGGCAACATCGCAGCCGGCATGGGTTTCATTGATTGGAATTGATGAAGAAGATGGCGGGATATTGATCAGCATGTTTCCGAACCCGACCACAACTAAATTGACATTGCTTTTTGAAACCAATTCAAAATCCAATATTCACATTGGATTGACTGATGTACTCGGTAAACAAATTCTTTCTGATGAATTTATGCTTTCTCAGTCTCCATTCAGAAAAGAACTGGACCTAACGATATTAGCTCCCGGTATTTATTTTATCAATATTGAAACACATGGCAAAGGGGTGCTAAAAAAGATCGTAAAGCAGTAATTATCTCTTTTCTCCAGGTATAGTGTAAGGTCTTTGTAAGAAAGGACAGAATATATACTTAACAAACAAATGTAAGGATAGTATAATTTTTTCAGCACAAGGTGGCTTCACGCCACATCTAAACGAAAGCTGATGAAAAAAATTATCCTGACATTACTGGTTGCGACCGCTAATTTCTTTGCATTTGCCCAGAAGGGTATTCCTGAAAGCGCCGATTCAACATCTTTCTTCAATCTTTCTCTCGAAGAACTTTTGAATGTTGAAATTTCAGTGGCTTCTAAAAAGGCGTTGACGCTCAGAGAATCTCCCGGCATTGTAACCCTGATTACAGAAGACGAAATAAAGAATTCCGGTGCGAATGACTTGATGGACGTGCTAAGCATGGTTCCCGGCTTGCATTTCGGTGTGGATGTTGAAGGCGCCGTAGGTATTGGCGTACGCGGAAACTGGGGGCATGAGGGAAAAGTGTTGCTATTGATTGACGGGCAGGAAATGAATGAACTGCTTTTTTCAACCTTGCAGTTTGGGGAACACTATCCAATCGATCAGATCAAGAAAATTGAAATCATCAGAGGGCCTGGCTCTAGTGTATATGGGGAGAATGCCGAGTATGCTGTGATCAATATCATTACCAATAATCATTCGGATTTTCAGGGCCTGGCTGTAACCTCAGCGTACGGACAAATGTCCAGAACTTTTGCATCCAGAAGCATGTCTGTTAGCGGCGGGCATCACTTTGGTAAGATGGCAGTCAATTTGGGAATTCATGCCGGAGAAGGAAACCGCAGCGAAAGAATCTTTGAAGATAATTCAGGTAATCATTACGACATGGCACATCAGTCAAGCCTTCAAAACCTGATGCTGAATTTCTCAACAGAGTACAGGGGTTTGAGCTTTCGTTTTCTGACCGATTATTATACAATCGAAAACAGGGACGGCTATGACAAGGTGTTAATGGAAGCAGAGCCTGTAAAATTTAACTCAACGTTTTTTGATCTCAATTATAATTGGAGGATCAGCAATAAACTATCGGTAATGCCGCAGTTAAAATACAAATCTCAAATACCATGGAAGGTGTATGAGCAGATATCTCCCGATGATGAAGCGTACTTCAAAGAAGCAAATAGACCATCAGCCAACATTACAGCACATTATGATGCCAGGAGAAATATCGATATTGATGGGGGAGCGGAATATTACCTAGACATGGCAACTGATCATTTGCAGGATGGAACATTTAACAATGGCCGTCAGAAGATAAGCTATTACAATGCTGCTTTTTTTCTCCAGAGTCTCTGGAACAATAAAATTGTCAATATAACGCTGGGGGCTCGCTATCACATTAACAACTATTACCATCCAAGTTTTGTTCCGCGAATAGGAGTCACAAAAATAATTCGGAGCGCACATTTTAAATTTTTATACAGCATGGCCTACAGGACACCATCAATTGAAAATATCCGGCTAGGGCAGAACATAGATCCGGAGAATACGAATGTTGCTGAATTTGAAACTGGTTATAAGTTCAGCGAAAATTCTTTTATCACAGCAAATGTGTTTGACATTACCACACACAATGCCATTGAATATTTTTATATAAATGACGTAGAAGGATACCGCAATTCGGGAAGTACAGGAACCAGAGGGTTTGAAATCGACTACAAATTCAAGAACAGTTTTGGGTATGTGGATTTTAATGTCGCTTATTACACCGCCCGTGGCAAGGAGAAATCGGATAGCTACAGTGTTGGCAATGATGATATGCTTTTGGCTTTTCCCGGTTTTGTAGCAAACAGTATTCTCAACCTGCGACTGAATGATAAAATAAGCATCAGTCCGTCCCTCTCCAGGATTGGCAAAAGGTATGCGATTAGTGGTGTCGATGCAGAAGGTATCAGCACTTACAGGAAACTCAAACCGGAGGTTTTGATAAACGCATTTGTGGGATTGCAGCATCCGAAATTAAAAGGACTGAATGCATCCATCGGATGTGCCAATATTTTCAATGCAAATGCAGCATTTATTCAACCTTACAATAGTAATCACGCACCATTGCCCGGCCGGTCAAGGGAGTTTAGGATCATCATCAGATATCTTTTAGAAAGCAGTAAACAAAAATAAGGACAGTGTCATTCATTGAGGTACATAAGCACTTATTGATGCGGGCGAAACTGGTTTTGCTGCTCGTGGCTTTTGTATTCAGTGCATTCAGGCCGGGTACCGATAGAAATGAAGGCAATGAGTACCAGATCAAAGCAATGTTTGTATTTAATTTTATTAAGTACGTAGAATGGCCCGCAACAAATGCAAATACTGAATTTACGATTGGCGTAATTGGTGAATCGGAAATTACCGAACCACTGCAGAGGATTGCACTGCAAAAGAAAGTTGGCGAGAAGAAAATTGTTGTTCGGAGGTTGGCAGTCGATGATGATGCTTATTGTAATATCATCATTGTTTCGAGATCGCGCTCCAATAAATTGGACATGCTTGAAAAGAGATATGCGAACAAAGGGGTACTTGTTATTTCAGATGAGGCTACGAATCCTGCGGCAATCAATCTTATCACCATAGAAGGCAAGGTCAAGTTCGAAATAAATTCGGCCATGGCGAAAAACTGTGGAATTAAAATATCAAGCCAGCTATTGACGCTTGCAGTGGCAGTGCATTAAGGAAGGAAATTATGAAGGGGAATTCTACAAAGATCGATATTGAAATTTACCTCGTATTTATCGTGCTCATTGGAGTATCGGTGTTCAATGCTATTTACAGTACAGTGGTCATTTCAAGGAATCAGGATGCTTCTACAAAGATCATGACAGTTGATCTTCCTTCATTGCAAATGCTTGAAAACGTAAACCTCCTGGCAGTGCAATCCAAGATGTTGTCAACAAACTGGGTGTACCTTCCGGGTGCCCGAGAAGATAAAAACAAGCTACAAAAACTGCATGAATCTGAATACCCCCAACTGAAAGGAGATTTGCTGGCCACAATGACCCTATGGGAGAATAACAAAGAGCAGGATACATTGATTTCGCTTTTCAAAAAATTTGACGGACTGATTGTTTTTGAAAAACAGATCATGAAAACACTTGTGAGATTCGACGACTATGAAGACCCCATAAAAAAATTTGGCGCTGAGGAAATTCTTGAAACGGAGATTTTGCCGCGCAGCGCAGAGATCATAACAACACTGAATAAAATTATCATGAGTCGTAAGATGCAGGCCGATGCATCGCACAATAAAATGACAAAGGCTTCGCGGAATCTGATGTGGAGCGTACTTGGAATCGCCATCATGATCATCATCGTCGTTTTGCTTGCGGGGTTTTATTTATCAAACAGCATTATTGTGCCCGTAATGAAACTGAAGAATTATATCAGATTGATAGGGAAAGGTGAAATTCCTGAGATAGATGTAATAGTAAAGGATAATGCAGTGGGGCAAATGACGGAAGCCGTAAAATCGCTTGTGGGTAGTGTTGAACGAACTGCTCAGTTTGCTAATAAGATAGGTGATGGAAATTTTGAATCTGAATTTCAGCCATTAAGCAAAAAAGATAAATTGGGGAATGCATTGATACAAATGCGTGATAGTTTGAAAAAAGCTGATCAGGAAAATAAATTGCGAAACTGGGAAGCGTCAGGCATTGCAGAGATCAATCAGGTGTTGCGTGAGAATACCGATGGAATAGAAAAATTGTCGGGAGGCTTATTGAAAACACTTACGGAATATATTCATGCAAGCTGCGGAGGATTCTATCTATTCGAGGAGAATACAATTACAAAACAGCGCAGGATCAGACTCATTGCGGGATATGCATTGCCTGCAATTCATAAGACATCATTGGAGATTGGTGAGGGATTTGTAGGTCAGGCCATCAGAAACGAGAGCATCATTCACATCAGGGATGTACAACAGGAGAACTTTAAAATTGAATCAGGACTGGGAGGATTCGTTACCTCGCAATTATTGGTGGTTCCGATCATTCATCAGGGCACTGTGTATGGAGCAATCGAGTTCAGCTCTTTCGGTGCTTTCCAGTCATTTGAAATTGCTTTCATGCAACGGATTGGTGAGATTATTGGTTCTGTTATGGCCTCTTCGATTACCAACTCACTGACTAAAAACTTATTGGAAGAGACACAGTTGCAGGCCGTTCAATTGAAAACACAGGAGGAAAAGCTGAGGAAGACAAATGAGGAACTTTCTTCTCAGGGGGAATTGCTGCGTGCCTCAAAGGAAGAATTGAAATCCAGAAATGAAGACCTGAAAATAAAAGCCGAACTCCTTCAATCACAAAATGAGCGCCTCGAAGAAGCAACAACGGCACTGGAGATCAAGGCAGATGAACTGGAGCAAAGCAATAAATATAAATCTGAGTTTCTTGCAAACATGTCGCATGAGTTGAGGACTCCTTTAAACAGCGTCTTGATCCTTGCAAAACTTCTGTCTGAAAATAAAAATAAATCACTTTCAGAAAAAGAAATGGAATACGCAAAGGTAATTCACAAATCAGGGAATGATTTGTTGTCACTGATCAATGACATCCTTGACCTTTCGAAAATTGAAGCGGGAAAAGTAGAACTTGAGATCGGGAAGGCAAACATCAGGCAAATTAAAAACAATATGCTGGACCTTTTCTCCCCTATTGCCGGAGATCGGAAGATTGAACTTCAGACAGAATTGCATTCTGATTTACCGCAGGAATTTTTAACCGATCAGTTTAAGCTGGAACAAGTGCTTAAGAATCTGCTCTCGAATGCATTGAAGTTTACGAGCGCCGAAGGAACTGTTACGCTAAAAATGAAACAGGCTGACCGCACGATGGTATTCAATTCACAATCATTGATTGAAGCGGCTAATGTAATCGAGTTTTCGGTGAGTGACACCGGAATAGGAATAGCACCTGAAAAGCAGAACGACATATTTGAAGCCTTTCAACAAGCCGATGGTTCTACAAGCCGAAAGTATGGCGGCACCGGACTTGGCTTATCGATTTCGAAAATGATTGTTGGATTGCTTGGTGGCGAGATGAAGTTAAAAAGTGAAGCCGGAAAAGGAAGCACCTTTTATCTGTTCCTGCCACTCATCTCAGCCGATACAATAAATCCCGTAAACGAAACAGCAATTATCGAAGTGGAAACGGTGACAAATAATGCTGCGCAGGAACAAGCACCATCTATTCCGGCTTCATCTGTATTTTCAGTTTCTGATGACAGGGATAATTTGCAACCCGACGACAAGATTTTACTTATTGTTGATGATGATGTAAATTTTGCAACGGCCCTTGTGAATTTTTCTCATGATCACAATTTCAAGACAATTGTTACAAACCAGGGTGATATTGCATTGGGTTATGCGGCACTTTATCATCCCACTGCCATTCTGATGGAAATGCAATTACCTGTTATGGATGGGTGGACTGTTTTGAAAAAACTCAAAGAGAATGCGACATTAAGCAACATTCCCGTACATATAATGTCTGAATTGGATAAAGGTAGCCTGGGTATTAAGCTTGGTGCACTTACATATTTGAGAAAACCACCAGATAAGCGGGATATTGAAAATGTGTTTTTGGATATTGAAAAAACAATGTCAGGAACGTTGAAGAATCTGTTGCTTACAGGCACAGCCGGGAGCTATGATGGCTTGGTGTCGGAAGTAATTTCAAAGTCTTTTAATTCTAAATTCAGGGAGGTCGAAAATATTGATCAGGCAAAAATCATTTTGGATAGCAGAGAACATTTTGATGGAATCATTGTGACGCTGATCGACAAAAGCGGATGGAATGAAGTTGCGGATTTGATAAGCTGGATGCGTAACATCTCCACCCATAGTTTGACCCCTTTATTTATTGTACACCGGGATCCATTTTCCATTGATCAAAAAATATTTCTGGGAGATTTTGAGAATGTATTTACAACGGATTATACAATAGATAAAATCGCTGAAACCCTGAAAGGCTTGTTGAACAAATCATTTGAAACCGAAATTGTTGACAACGATTCGGGCATTCAGGAAGAAGATTCTTTATTGAAAGGTAAAACAGTTCTGATTACTGATGATGACATGAGAAACATTTATTGTATCAGCAGTATTTTAGAAGAAAAGGAAATGAATGTGATTATAGCGAATAATGGAAGAGAAGCGCTTACCAAACTTGAAACAAATCCACAGATAGAAATTGTATTGATGGATATTATGATGCCGGTAATGGATGGATATAAAGCAATACAAAAAATCCGAGGCGAGAAAAAATGGGAGAAATTACCCGTAATTGCATTAACCGCAAATGCTTTGACAGGTACAAGAGAGAAGTGTCTTGAATTAGGCGCTAATGGATATTTTAGCAAACCGGTGAATTCAGAGCACTTAATAAACACCCTCGAAGCATTGTTAAGTAATTGAAAATCAAATAAATATAAATACAATATGATTGCTGCAGAAACAAAAAAGGAAGTAGTTACAGTAGAGCAAACACTTAATATTCTTCTTGTAGATGACAAGGAAGAGAATATTATTTCTTTAGAAAGTATTCTTGAGCATCCCCGAAGAAGACTGCTAAAGGCACATAGTGGTAACGAAGCCCTGCGCATTGCCTTTGAAGAAGAGATTGCTGTAATATTGCTTGATGTTCAGATGCCCGAAATGGATGGCTTTGAAGTATCGCGAATCTTAAAAGAGAATCCCAAGACTAAAGACATTGCAATCATTTTTGTGACAGCAATCAGTAAGGAAGAGAAATATACGCTGAAGGGTTATGAAGAGGGTGCGGTGGACTATCTCCATAAACCGCTCGATATAAATATTGTGAAAGCAAAGGTTGGCGTATTTGAAAAATTATATCGTTCGAAGCAGGAATTAAAGATCTATGTTGAGAAGACACAGCAGATCAATAAGCAGCTGGACGAGTTTGTATATGTCGTATCCCATGACCTGAAGGCCCCGTTGAGAGGTCTTGCCAGTGTAACTACATTTTTGGAGGATGAACTAGGGACTGATTTAAAACCTGAGGTAAAGGATTTGCTTGACATGGTTAAGAGCCGTACCACCAGAATGCAAAGTCTGATAGATGCCATTCTTCATTATTCGCGAATGGCAAATAATAAAACAGAAAAGGAAACGGTAAATTTATCGGCACTGATTGCCAATATTATTGATTTACTTTCAATCCCTAATCATGTAAGAATTGAATACCCGGATAATCTTCCAATTCTATTCGATGAGAAAATTAAATTGCATGAGATTTTTCAGAACCTGATTTCAAATGCAATTAAGTACAATAACAAGGAAAATGCTGAAGTAAAAATTCAGTGTCAGGATAAAGGAAAGTATTTTGAGTTCTCTATTGCAGACAATGGAATGGGAATAAAACCGGAGCATTTTGAGAAAATTTTTGGTGTTTTTCAAACCCTGCAGTCAAAGGACAAACAGGAAAGTACCGGTATTGGTCTTACTATCGTAAAGAAGATAATAGAACAACAAGGTGGAAAAGTTTGGGTTGAATCAGAATTCGGAAAAGGAACTACCTTTAGGTTCATCTGGAATAAATAATGTTCCACATGGAACATTAGTTCTTGAAGTGGATCATCAGAATTGAGATATCTGATGGTGAAACCCCGCTGATTCTGGCTGCCTGACCCAATGTTCTCGGCTTAACTTGAGTCAGTTTTTTGCGTGCCTCCATCGATAGGGAATTGATCGTATGATAATCAAAGTCGTCCCTTAAGATAAAACCCTCGTTTTTTTCTATCCTTAAAACCATTTCCTTCTCTTTTTCAAGATATGTTTCATACTTGATTAATATTTCTGCCTGAAGAAGAGCCTCCGGATTGTTAATATTTCCGAAAAAAATCAATGACCCGGCAAATTGATTAAAGTCAGAAATATTGATTTGAGGTCGCAATAAGATATTATATAATTTTTGTCGTTGCCGGATTGGTTCTGTTCCACGTGAAACAAGAAAATCGTTAATTTCATCAGGCTCCACTGAGGTGGATTTGAGAAATCCAATGATCTCTTGAGTGTCCTTGATTTTTTCAGCAACCTTTACCAGTTGGTCTGTCCTTGCAAGACCCATTTTAAATGAAATTTCAGTCAGTCGGATGTCGGCATTGTCTTGACGCAATAATGTTCGGAATTCTGCCCTGGAAGTAAACATGCGATAAGGTTCGTCAGTACCCTTTGTAACCAGATCATCTATCAAAACACCAATGTATGCTTCTGAGCGTTTAAGGATAAATTCATCCTTCTCATTGATCTTAAGGTGGGCATTTATTCCTGCCATTAATCCCTGACAAGCGGCTTCCTCATAACCCGTTGTTCCATTGATCTGTCCGGCGAAATAGAGATTGCTTATCAGCTTGGTTTCTAGTGTTAGTGACAACTGATCAGGTGGAAAATAATCATATTCAATGGCATAGCCCGGACGAAACATTTTTGCATTCTCCAATCCGGGAATCAGGCGTAAGGCTTTGTATTGCACATCTTCAGACAAAGAGGTGCTAAACCCATTCAGGTAGATTTCAACCGTGTTCCATCCTTCCGGCTCAACAAACAACTGGTGCCGCTCGCGCTCTGCAAACCGGTTGATCTTATCTTCTATAGACGGGCAATATCTTGGACCGATGCCCTGAATCCTTCCTGTAAACATTGGCGATTGCTCAAAGCCTTCTTTCAGGGCTTCGTGCACAGATTCATTAGTGTATGTTATAAAACAGGGTCTTTGCTTCTTTAATGCCGGTGTATCAGTATAAGAGAACTTCCCGGGATACTTGTCGCCTTCCTGTATTTCCATCTTTGAATAGTCCAACGACCTTCCGTCCAGTCTTGGAGGTGTGCCTGTCTTCATTCGTCCACTTGTGAAACCCAGTGAAACCAATTGCTCTGTAATCCCCTGCGAGGCCTTCTCTCCGGCCCTACCTCCGCCATATTGCTTTTCGCCGATGTGTATAATTCCATTCAGGAAAGTACCGTTCGTAAGCACAACTGCTCTGCCATGAAACTCAATGCCCATACTGGTTCTGACCCCGATAACACGCCTGTCCTTTACCAGTATTTCTTTTACCATATCCTGCCAGAAGTCAACGTTTGGGGTTTGCTCAAGCATAGACCTCCACTCATTTGCAAATAACATTCTGTCGCTTTGTGCACGAGGGCTCCATACAGCAGGACCTTTGGACCGGTTTAGCATTCTGAACTGGATCATGGTTCTGTCAGTTACAATGCCTGAATAGCCACCAATCGCATCTATCTCCCTGACAATCTGGCCTTTAGCTATTCCACCCATTGCCGGATTGCAACTCATTTGAGCAATTGTCTGCATATTCATGGTAATCAGGAGAACCTTAGATCCCATATTTGCTGCCGCCGCCGCCGCCTCACAGCCCGCATGTCCTGCCCCCACTACAATTACATCATATTTTGATTGCACATTGCAAAGCTAATTCATGTTTAATGAGGTAAAAAATTTATTGAGTGTATTATCAGTCAGATGAAGCCGGAACAAAACAGTGATACCACGGCATTGCAGATATGTATAAATAAAATCGTTTCATTTCTTTGTTCATGCAAACACCTGACTTACTTTTGCCTCCCATTATTTTTTCAGAGTGAGCAAACACACACTTAATTCAGTCAGCGCCGCCGGTTTGCTAATTACACTTGGAATCATCTACGGCGATATAGGAACATCTCCATTGTACGTTATGAAAGCCATTGTGGGTAAGCAACCCATCAATGCCGATGTTGTACTCGGCGGTATTTCCTGTATTTTCTGGACACTTACTTTGCAAACAACAGTGAAGTATGTGATACTCACACTGCGCGCAGACAATAAGGGTGAGGGTGGAATTTTTTCACTCTATACTCTTGTAAAAAGGCTCAAGTTTAAGTGGCTTATAATACCGACAATCATCGGTGGTAGCGCATTGCTTGCCGATGGCATCATCACACCATCGATTTCGGTTTCATCTGCAGTGGAAGGATTGAGATACTTCTCTGAGTCCATCGACACAGTACCAATCGTTGTTGCTATTCTGACAGTGCTGTTTACTATTCAGCAATTCGGTACCGGATTTGTCGGCCGTTTTTTCGGGCCCATTATGTTTGTCTGGTTCATAATGCTGGGTGTACTGGGGCTGATATCCTTCAGCCATTACCCCTCGATACTTAAAGCAGTGAATCCGTATTACGCGTATGAACTGCTTGCCGAACACCCTGGAGGTTTTTGGTTATTGGGCGCAGTCTTCCTCTGCACAACCGGTGCAGAAGGACTATATAGCGACCTCGGGCACTGTGGCAGGAAAAACATCCGCATCAGCTGGATATTTGTAAAGGTGATGTTGCTGCTGAATTATTTTGGTCAGGGAGCATGGCTTATTGCTCACCAGGGTGAAGCGCTTGATGGCCGCAATCCCTTTTACTCAGTGATGCCGGATAGTTTCAGGTGGATTGGGCTGATCATTGCTACACTGGCAGCGGTTGTTGCAAGTCAGGCCCTGATCAGTGCATCATTTACGCTCATCAATGAAGCAATGCGGCTGAACTTCTGGCCTCGGGTTCGCACAAAATTTCCGAGTGACCTGAAAGGACAAATTTATATTCCTTCAATTAACTGGATGTTATATGTATGCTGCGTGTGCGTGGTACTTTACTTCAAGGAGAGTACGCACATGGAAGCCGCCTACGGCTTGACGATCAATTTTGATATGCTGATGACGAGCACATTGCTGGTCTTTTATCTCTACCTGAAAAAATACAGAATGGAATTGATTGTCCTTTTCATTCTTGTGTATGGCACTATTGAATTTTCTTTCCTTGTTGCAAACTTCAGCAAGTTTATTCATGGAGGGTATGTGAGTTTCTTGATCAGTGCCATGATGATCATTGTAATGTGGTCATGGTACCAGGCGCGGAAAATCAGGAACCGTTTCGTTGAGTTTGTGAAGCTAAAGGAATACATGAATTTGCTTCGTGACCTGAGTCATGATTTTTCCATTCCGAAATATTCCACACACCTGGTGTATCTTACCAGTGCCAATAACCAGGATGAGATTGAAGCAAAAACCATCTATTCTATTTTGCAGAAACAACCTAAGCGCGCCGACGTTTACTGGTTTGTGCATGTGGATGTATTATATGAACCATATACCATGGAATATAAAGTAACGGAGCTGATGAAAGGGAATATTATCCGTATTGATTTTCGCCTCGGCTTCCGCGTGGAGCCACGCATTAATTTTATGTTTAGAAAAGTGGTGGAGGACCTTGTGAAAAATTTTGAAGTGGATATTACCTCACGTTATGAATCACTCGGAAGAAAAAATCTGATCGGAGATTTCAGGTTTGTGGTGATGGAAAAATTTCTATCCTACGAAAATGATTTGCCGGTGAATGAGAAAATCATAATGGACATTTATTTTTTCCTTCGCAATTTCAGTTTATCAGAAGAACGTGCATTCGGACTGGATACAAGTTCTGTAACAGTGGAAAAGGTACCAATGGTAGTGGCCCCCATACGCGAGATGACGCTGAAACGTGTGAGGTAGAAAACAGCCGGTGGATTAGTTGACTGGTTGAATAATTGATTGGTTTATTTGCAAAACCCTGATTACTCATCATTAAACTTAATAACCGGTCGCCTGTTACTAATCAACGATTCAATACAATCAACTAATCAACCAATAAGGAATGTCAATACAACCAAAGAAAGCAAGCGAGTCACTAACCATCATGACGGAGATCGTTCTCCCGAATGATACCAACGTATTGGGCAACCTGATGGGCGGTCGTCTCCTGCACTGGATGGACATCTGCAGCGCAACGGCGGCACAGCGTCATTGCAGAAGAGTTGTAGTGACGGCCTCGGTAAACAATGTCTCATTTGACCACCCTATAAAACTTGGTAGTATTGTTACTATACAGGCAAAAATTTCACGCGCATTTACCACTTCAATGGAAGTGTACCTCGATGTTTGGGTGGAGGACAGGGTCACCGGTGAAAGAAAAAAATGCAATGAAGCCATCTATACTTTTGTAGCCGTGGATCAGCATGGGGCACCTTTACCTGTACCTGAGCTGATACCGGAAACGGAGGAAGAAATTAAACGCTACGGCGGTGCATTGCGAAGAAGGCAACTTGCGCTGATACTTGCGGGTAAGATGAAGCCGCATGATGC
>CAYHHK010000083.1:9016-18277 GCA_964356415.1 uncultured Flavobacteriales bacterium | reverse complement strand
GCACATGAGGCATTTGATTTAAAGATCTTAAAATCAGGGCATGATGAGGTTGTATTGAATTTATCACGTCAAATAAGTGAGGCAAAAAGAGCGGCGCTGGAAATGGCTGATGCCGGTTACGTAAGGCCGGTTGAAAGACGCGATATCAAGGTCCTTGGGAAAAGTGCTCTTGGGATGATCTATGCCGGGGCTTCCATCATGAAGTCAGGAAATTACATCTCCGAACACGATCAGTTAATTTCAGAAAAGCTTGCTTTTGTAATGTGCGGAGGCGATTTATCAGCCCCGACTTTGGTAAGTGAAAAATATTTACTAGAATTGGAGCGCGAAGCTTTCTTATCTTTGTGCGGTGAGCGTAAAACTCTGGAGCGAATTCAGAGTATACTAACCACGGGAAAACCGCTTCGCAATTAAATATATTCACCTATGACTCGGATCAAAAAGTTCAGAGCAGTTATTTTGTTGATTTTTCTCTTCGCCACGCCTGCTGTGCTGTTCGCCCAAAGTGAAGTTAAGCCTCAGTATGCTTCCGGTAAGGATAAGAAGCACCGCAACAAATCTGATGAGCTGGGTCGGAAACAAGGTACGTGGGTAATTTTTAATTCTTTCGGAGATAAAATTGCTGAAACAGATTGGGTCAATGACAAGAAGGAAGGAATGGAAAAGAAATACTATTCTTTCGGAAAAGTGAAAGAGGAGCAGGAGTATCTTGGTGGAATAAAAGATGGAGCCTATAACAGGTATTTTTTCTCAGGACAAGTTGCCTCTGAAGGTCAGTATGTAAATGGCAAGAGGGATGGCAAGTGGACAAAGTATTTTGAGGATGGCAGTATTCGTCAGGATGGTGGTTTTAAGAACGGTAAGAAAGATGGCGTCTGGAAAACCTATAACCGAAAAGGCGCTGTCGTTAATGAAGCTTCTTATAAAGAAGGGGATGATGTAGCAACCATTGCTGCTGAACAGAAAAAGAAAGACGAGGCGAAGAAGGCTGCAGATGCAAAAAAATCAGGCGATAAAGGAGCTGACAAAGCAACTGACAAAGGTGCCGATAAAGGAAAAGGTCCTGCTGCTCCTGCAAATCCACCGCTTTATAGCCCTGGAGCACCGGCTGATTCTACAAAAAAGTAGAATGTCAGGCGTGTTTTTTGTTCCTCCCTTGGATGATACTTTTTCAGTAGACATGGAAATTTTACGGTAATAGGCTTCAACTTTTCCCTATAAGTTTATTAGTATCTTCTGTGGATTCTGTTTTGACCTGTGCAGAATTTGTACTATCTTAACCCACTGTTAATTAGTGGATTAATAACCATTCCTGCTTTGCAGGTTCTAATCATCTTATGAAATCTCCCCTTTTAATTATTTTTATTTCCAGTTGTCTTTTTCTAAGCAAAGGCCAGGCCCAGAATATTTTGATAAATGAAATCTGCGCAAGCAATTATATCTGCTATGAAGACTCTGCTGATGACCACGGCGACTGGATAGAACTATACAATGCGGGAGGTTCAAGTGTAAATGTTGCAGGCATGTATCTCACAGATGATTTGTCAGTGCCCAACAAATTTTTAATCCCGGGCACTTATCCGTCTGCGACAACCATCCCCGCAGGCGGACGAAGAATTTTCTGGTTTGATGAAAAGGAATACAAAGGTGTGACACATATTGATGGCAAACTCAATGGAAGCGGAGAGCAGGTTGGACTTACGGCAAGCGACGGTGTTACAATCATTGATTCGGTTACCTACGGCAAACAACTCTATGATATTTCTTTTGGCAGAAGTTCTGATGGAAATTCTTCGTGGTCTTTTTTCCCCGTGCCTACGCCAAATGCTGCAAACAGCGGTGGTGGTTACTCAGGCATTGCAGGCAAGGCGGACTTTAGCCAGAATGCAGGTTTCCATGGATCTTCAATACTGGTGGAGCTTTCCTATCCTGACAGCACAGCAACTATTTATTATTCGCTGAATGGAAATGAACCGTCTCCTACGAAGGGAATTTTATATACCGGTCCGATACAGGTCGATTCAATGAATGTGATACGCGCTAGGGTGTTTGTTCCGGGACTTATACCCGGTGAAGTCAATACCCGGTCTTATTTTATTAACCGGACTCACGACCTTCCGGTCATTTCAATTGCAACAGATTCACTCAACCTTTGGGATACCAACACAGGAATTTATGTGTTAGGCCCTCCCGGATACTCAAATAATTTCCCATACATGGGTGCAAATTTCTGGGAAAAATGGAAACGCCCGGGACACATTGAAATGTTTGAAACCAATGATGTAGAGGTGATCAGTCAGAACCTGAATATTTCCATTAGCGGAAATTACAGCAGGGCATATGCTCAGAAATCTTTTAATTTTGAAGCAAAAGACGCGCTCGGTCAAAGTTCAATACCCTACCAGATTTTCCCCGATTTACCGATCGCTGAATTCAAGGCATTCAAAGTTCGCAATGGTGGCCAGGACTGGCCCTTTACAACCTTGCGTGATGGCATGAACCACAAGCTGACAGAGGGTTATATGAACCTTGATCACCAGGACAACCGGCCGGCAGCAATTTATCTGAACGGGCAGTACTGGGGTATCCTGAACATCACCGAAAAAATTGATGAAGATTACATCAATGAACATTATCCTGAAGTTGACAAAGACAGCATTGATTTGCTGGAAAACAATGCAACGGAATTGCTCGGTAGCAATGATGATTACAATAACATGATCAGCTTCATCACTTCAAACACGATGAGCAACCAGAACAATTACAATTATGTGAAAACAAAAATGGAGGTTCCCAATTTCATTGACTTTGAACAGTTGCGGATCTACCTTGCTGCGACAGACTGGCCAAGCAATAACATGAAATTCTGGAGACCATCGAATGGCAGCCAGCGGTGGAAATGGATTGTATGGGATACGGAGCGCTCAACCATGATCAAATGGGACAGGGAAACGAATTATGACCACAACACCATGAACTGGGCAACAGACCACACTTTGTTTGGTGGTGGATACCCGACATGGTCCACATTTTTGTTGAGAAAACTCCTGCTCAACAATGAATTCAAAACCGATTTCATCAGTCGTTTCGCCGGGCACATAAACTTTACTTTTTGTGAGCAGCGGATGGACTCAATAACCGATGCTTTCCGTAACCGTCTCACATTTGAAATGCCAAACCACATTGGAAAGTGGAAAGACAGCAACGATACGATGATTTACTGGACGCAGGGATATTTTAAAAACATGGCAGAGTGGAACCTGAAGGTTGACACCATTAAAATATTTTTTGAACACCGCGCCCCTTACATGCGAACGTTTATCATGCAGCAGTTTGGAATCAATGATACATCTGAACTTACAATCAATAAAGTTCCTGCAGACGGAGGAATTGTATTCATAGATACTTTTGAAGTTCCTGATAACCATTGCAACCTCGTTTACTTCAATGGCTACGCAACACAGCTAACTGCAGTGGCCAATCCGGGCTACACCTTTGCCGGCTGGACCACTGCAGGTGGCGATACCCTTCCAATTACCTGGATGCCAAACGGTGATACTACTGTAACTGCTTATTTCAATGCACCTGCGCCTGAACCAACCATTGCATCTTCAAATGGCGTTGCAAATGTTGTGAACTGTACAGATGTGAACTTTTCATGGACAAACGGAAACGGTGCTTCCAGAATTGTGGTAATGAAATCAACTTCAGCTGTGAATGTATTTCCAATGGATGGAAATGAATACGCTGCAAATACAACATTCGGAGGCGGGGATGATCTCGGTGCCGGAAATTACGTGGTGTATTCCGGCAGTGGTAGTTCATGTACCATCACAGGACTTTCTTCAGGAACCCATTACTACCTTGCAGTGGTTGAATATAACGGTACAACATCATCGACAAACTACAATGTATCAGCGTATCTCACAGGTGATGTAACACCGCAAACTTTTAATGTTATTGTCAGTGCAGCATCTGATACAATCTGTGAAGGGACTTCTGTCGTGCTAAGTGCAGGGGGAGGGGTCAGCTATCAATGGTCTCCATCAACTGGCTTGTCTTCTACAACCGATTCAGTGGTTACTGCCACACTTACTGCCACACAAACTTATACCATCGATGCAACTGGTGTAAACGGTTGTCATGCAACAAACTCCATTACAATTATCGTGAATGCATTGCCGGTTGTTGTATTGTCAGCTTTTAGTGCTGTGTGCACAGATGATTCCCTTTTTGCAATGACTAATGGAACACCTGCAGGTGGTATCTATGCTGGTGCAGGCGTAATGAACGGAAATTTTGATCCGCTTATTGCAGGAACAGGTACACATGTCATTGCCTATTCTTTCACAGACAATAATGGCTGCACAAATGCCGACAGTGCTTTCATACTTGTAAATCAAAATCCATTTGTTTACATAGGAAACGATACAACTATTTGCGAATACAATACTATTTTGCTAGATGCCGGAGCCGGATTTGCTTCTTATTTCTGGAGCAATGGCGCTACCACTCAGACAATCCAGGCAGATTCATCCGGAACCGGGACAGGAACGGGTACATTCAGTGTGATTGTTACCAATGCCTCAGGATGTGACGCTATTGATGACATCAACGTTACGTTCGACATCTGCGCAAGTCTTACTGAAAGTGAATTGTCTTCAGTTTTCATCTTCCCTAATCCTTTCAGCAATGAGATCACTGTTTCAGTGAGTGAAGAAAATGCATCCATTGCACTTTATGATGTGTTGGGGAATATTATTTTCATGCACGAGATGACAAACACTGTTGAAACCTTTCAACCTGAAATTGCACCGGGGATTTATTTCCTGAGTGTTGAGCAGGATAAAGGTGTGGAGGTAATGAAGGTGGTGAAGACTAAGTAAAAGAAGAAAATAATTTCGACATAGGAATATCATTTTCCTTAATAATATCGAAGCACTAATTTTAGGTATTAATTATTCAATATTCAATCTTTTTTCGTGATTAGGGATGATATCATTCGAAATTAAATTTTTAAAACCCCTAATTGGTCTCATACCTTCCTGTCGATCTCACAACTCACAACTCACATCTCACATCTCACATCTCACATCTCATATCTCATATCTCATATCTCATATCTCATATCTCATATCTCATATCTCATATCTTATATCTCATGCTCCCATCTCTCACCTATTTCTTATCTTTGCCCAATGAAAGTCACCATAGACCCCCACAGCGGTTTTTGTTTTGGTGTTGTGTATGCCATCCAGATGGCTGAGGAGGAACTGGAAAAGGATAAAAAACTGTATTGCCTGGGAGACATCGTGCACAATAACATGGAAGTGGATCGTCTCCGTAATAAGGGACTTGAGATTATCAATCATGAACAATTAAAGAATCTGCGTGATTGTAAAGTACTGATCCGTGCGCATGGGGAACCACCGGAAACTTATCAGCTTGCATTAAAAAATAATATTGAGTTAATAGATGCCTCATGTCCTGTGGTACTCAAGCTTCAGAACCGGGTAAGAAATAGCTTTGATGAAGTTGAGGATGGGGATGGACAGATCGTGATTTACGGGGAAGCAGGCCATGCTGAAGTGAACGGGCTTGTTGGACAGACCAATCAAAAGGCCATTATTGTGAAAACAGAAGAAGACTTATCAAAAGTTGATTTCAATCTTCCTATCCGTTTCTTTTCCCAAACAACAAAAAGCACTGCAGGGTTTGAAAAAATGGAAGAGATGATTCAGGAACGTATCGTAAAAACAAAAGGCTCACTTGAAGAACAGGATTTTATTACCAATGATACATTATGCAGGCAGGTAAGCAACCGTGAACCACAATTGCAGCGTTTTGCAAAGGCGCACGATATTATATTATTTGTCAGCGGAAAAAAAAGTTCGAATGGAAAGGCTTTGTATAGTGTCTGTCAGGCAGCCAATCCGAAAGCCTATTTTATTTCTGATGTCTCGGAAATCCGGACTGAGTGGCTTAGTGGTGTTGAGACCATTGGCATTTGCGGAGCAACGAGTACCCCAATGTGGCTGATGGAAAAAGTAGCTGCTCATTTAGGTAGCGCAGGTGCTACAGTTGACAAAAGAGTTGGAGTGGCCCGTTGATCATAGTTTAACTTTTCTCATTTTTCTTGTTTTCGACAATGGGACACCTGCCGCTCATATGTCATCATAGTCAGACCAATTTCAGCAAAAAGTTATCAGTTGAAAATTCAGTTCAATTATTAATCATTAGAGGTAATGATATTTTAGAAATACCCATTTAATTCTTCCAAGCTCCATCGGAGCGGCCTGTTTATACAATCCAGGTAAAGAGATTTTTTACAACGTATTCAATTGCATATTCCTCAATGATTGTCATTGATAAATTTGAAAGACCCGGCTTTAATATCACAAACCAAATCCGAGATAGAAGTTGCTGGTTTTAATTTACAGGCCGCTCCTTTAGAGCTAAAAAACTGAACGATAACCACGTTCTACAAAGAGGTCGCTCCTACGGAGCTCGTGTCTTCAAAATTAGGACAACTACCGGAACCTTGCTAAAATACAACAGGGACACCTAAACTAAGCGTCAGAATGCTGTATCTTCAAGCCTTTCAAAGGCGATTTTCTCAGGTTTTTTTTTAAGTGTCGAAAACAGGAGTTAGTCAACCACAACCTTGATAAGCTCATGGTTTTCGCCTCCCATGATGTTGAGAAGGTAAACACCTTTTGCAATTGTGTTGAGGTCAAGGTAAACCATGTTTATGCCTTCAATAGCAGCAACATTATATGACATTATTGTCGAACCCAATACACTGACTAAATTTAGGTGGTACTCTGAAGCATCTGCAGCATTGAATTTTACTATTGCTTTTTCTGAAACCGGATTCGGAAAAAATTTAGCATTTATTCCTGATTCAAATTTTTCTAGCTGACCCTGACGGCAGGAAATCACGCAAGGCAATGACCTTAATCCTGAATTGCCACAGGAATTTGAAGACCTTACCGTAATACTGCCACTCTGCGTTCCCCAATACACAATGATTGAAGGACCATTGATTGGACCAAGAATTGTTGCACCTGCAGGCACTGTCCAGATGTAAGCACTTGCCCCATAGGTACCCGCTGTAGAGTATGCTTCAACAGCATAAGAACAAGGTGAAATATTTCCTGTGATGGATGGTGGAATACCTGAAGCACCGGTTATTGTTAAGTTGCGTGCACCACCGGCCCCACAATTATTAGTGGCGGATACTGTTAACAGACACGAAGTAAAATTTGCAGGCCAGTTAATGCTGACGGCGCTCAGGTTTGTTGGACCGACAAACGTTCCACAAGTAGAACTCCATGAATACCCAACAGCAAGGGCAACTGGTGTAACGGAATATGACACCTCTTGTTGGCCGCATTGTCCTCCATTCAGTCCGCTGATTGGTGTAGGTACTCCCGCTTGTCCCGATGCAATGCCCTTTGCTCGCACTCCACTTGAAAATGGACAAATGCTATTGGCAACAACTGATACTGAAGAACCTCCGGGTATGCCGGCAGGAAATACAATGGAACATGTATTGGTCGTTCCTGTCACAACTGCACCGGCAACGGAAGTGGTCCATGTGTAACTAACAGCCCCGGGTACCGGCGCCACACTATATACAGTAGTTGCATTCGGACATGGATAACTTGGTCCTGTTAATACACCTGGTGTTGCAGGTGCCCGGCTAATGGTCATGGTTCGGGCCGGACCATTGTAGTTACAAGCAGTTATTCCGTAAACACTGAGTGTTCCGGAAATAAAACCGGCAGGAAAATCAATGGTGATTGATTGCGAACCATTGCCGGTTATTATCATGCCTCCTGTTGCGCTCCATTGGTAGGTAACTGCGCCGGCAACTGATGCTACGGAATATGACTGCCCCAAAGTGCCGGGACAACCAATAATAGAACCATTGATAGTTGCCGGAGGGGAAAGTTTTGCGCGCACCCATGTACAAATGGTGTTTGTATAACGACAGGCATTGCCTCCGAATACGCAAATGCTCCAACCAGAAGCTCCACCTGTTGGCAAGGAGACAAATGAAATATTGACATTCGGAACAGTAGTTTCATATGGACTCGGATTGCCGTTAAACAGAACTCCCGGTTGATTACATGTCCAGCGGTAATACGAACAATTGGCAACAGCATTTACAGAAAACAGCGATGATGCAGCACCTACGCAGCCATCGGATATTGATGCAGTATAGTGTACCGTGCCCAATGGACTCGCTGAAATCACATTTACACTTACACTTTGGCAGGCGGTTGGAGGGCAGGCGCCTTCAGCACGTACAAAATATTGAAATGTGCCCGGCACTGAGGGTGTAACAGTTATTGATGCACCTATTCCTATAGCTGCACCCGAACCACAACCGCCATTATACCATACCCAGTTTCCACCTGTGCCAAGGGATCCTCCATTTGCAGTGAGTGTAACATTGGCTCCAATGCATATCTCATTGTAAAGTGCATTGCTTACTGCGCTTGTTGCTGTGGTCGATGGTGTATTGACGGTTACAGTTACTGAAACACATGTTGTGTTGTTGCATGCTCCTCCGTACCTGACAAAATAAGTAGTCGTCGCTGAAGGTGAAACTGTAATGCTGTTGCCTGTTCCGGCTGATGCTCCACCACATGAGCCGATGAACCATTGTGCTGTAGCACCGGTACCTATAACTCCTCCTGTAACAGAAAGTGTTGTTGTCGCCCCATCACAAATGCTTGTTGTTCCTGTAATTCCTGTTGGTGCCGTCGAAAGTGTATTCACCGTAACTGTTGTTGATGCACAGGTAGTGGTATTGCACGTACCGCTGTAGCGGACAAAATAAATTGTAGTTGCTCCAGGAGAAACTGTAATGCTGTTTCCTGTTCCTGCCGATGTACCTCCGCATGATCCCGAGAACCACTGCACTGTTGCACCTGTACCTGCAGTTCCTCCGGTACGTGTAAGTGTGGTTGTTCCTCCACTGCAAATGATTGTGGCTCCTGTAATTCCTGTAGGTGCTGTCGAAAGTGTATTAACCGTCACTGTAGCAGACGCGCATGTTGTTGTGTTGCACGTTCCATTATATCTGACAAAATATGTTGTCGTAGCCACCGGAGAAACCGTGATGCTGTTTCCTGTTCCAGCCGAAGTCCCACCGCATGATCCGGTGAACCATTGCACTGTTGCTCCGCTGCCTGCACTTCCACCTGCAATCGTTAACGTTGTGCTTGATCCACTGCAAATAGTTGTTGT
>CAYHHK010000083.1:0-8916 GCA_964356415.1 uncultured Flavobacteriales bacterium | reverse complement strand
CACTTCCACCTGCAATCGTTAACGTTGTGCTTGATCCACTGCAAATAGTTGTTGTACCTGTAATTCCTGTAGGCGCAACAGAAAGTGTGTTGACTGTTACAGTTGCAGTTGCGCATGTTGTGTTGTTGCATGCTCCACTGTACCTGACAAAATAAGTTGTGGTTATTGCAGGTGAAACCGTAATGCTGTTTCCTGTTCCTGCCGATGTACCTCCGCATGATCCCGAGAACCATTGTGCTGTTGCTCCGGTTCCAGCAGTTCCTCCTGAAAGCGTAAGTGTGGTGCTTCCTCCATTACAAATAGAAGTTGTACCTGTAATTCCTGTTGGAGCAACAGAAAGTGTGTTGACTGTTACAGTTGAAGATGCGCATGTTGTGTTGTTGCACGTTCCTCCGTACCTGACAAAATAAGCAGTCGTTGTTGCAGGTGAAACTGTAATACTGTTTCCGGTTCCTGCCGATGTACCACCACATGATCCGGTGAACCATTGCACAGTTGCTCCTGTTCCTAAAGTTCCTCCGGTAACAGTAAGCGTGGTACTTGATCCGCTACAAATGGTTGTTGTTCCTGTAATTCCTGTTGGTGCAACAGAAAGTGAATTGACAGTTATTGTAATACTTGCGCAACTGCCCGGTGTAACACATCCTCCTTCGCCTCTTGCATAATAGGTCGTGGTAATTGCTGGCGCAACAACAATTGAAGTTCCTGTCCCGGCAAGCGTTCCGCCGCAACTTCCACTGTACCATTTCCATGCTGTTGCACTGTTTAATGTACCGGTACTGATGCTGAGTGTGGTGTTTACCGTCCCGCAATTGGTTGTTGAGGACGCGCTCAAAACCGGAACGGTTGGATTCGTGCAAATGGGTAATTCCTTTGCGCCTAAATCCGGATTTGCAGTTCGTGCTGTGTTGCAGATATCTGTTGCAGGAGCAGTTAGGGTTGCGCCCGATGCAGATCCTGCATTCAGTGCAATAGCCCCCGGCAATTTATAGTATAATCCATTTGTACACGTTGCAAGTGCACCCAGTGAAGGGTTTGAAGTAAAAGCCCAGGCAACAGCAGTTCCGGTTGTAACCCCAACAAGGTTAGTCACCTGTGACATTGTTCCGGTACCATTGTTCACATCATTGGCAATTCCATTTGCAGTGTTGCCATAAACGATATTGTTTAATAAATTTTTTGTGCCAACAAGTCTCAATCCCCCTCCGGAACTTGCAGCATTACAGGAATTATTTACAATTGTGCAGTTGACGAAATTGGACGTTTCTGTATTGGATGTAGCACTGTATGCACCGCCCGCTGCGCCTGCTGATGTAGTACTATTATTCAGAAAAGAACAATTTTTAAATGTTGCAACGCCATTGTTGTTATTGAACGCCGCACCATTTGAAGTAGAATGATTATTGTAAAAGGAACAACGGTTACAATTTAACGGTCGCATGCTTGCAATTTGGGTGCTGAGGATATTGAAAGAGATTGCGCCGCCTGTTCCTGTGCAATTATTCCCGTAGAAGTTGCAATCATTAAATGTCGCTCTGTAACCTTGCCTGATTTCAAATACGCCGCCACCTCTTAAAGTTGAATTGGCAGCCGTAAAATTCATGCTGTTAAAAGTGATTGCTTTGTCACTACCGTTTGAAGACATCGATCCCCAAATAGCAACAGTGTTGCCTCCTGATACATTAATTCCTCCGCCATTAAAGGTGGTGGGATTGGTGATGGCTGGTAGCTCTGTTGAAAGTACAATGGTTCCTGAAACAGAAAAGTTTACGATGTGGGGACCTACGCCCCCTGCATTTGCAGAAATAACTGCCTGCCTGAGTGAGCCTGCTCCTGTATTTGCGGTGTTAATTACTGTAAAGGTTGCTGCAAAAAATTTACCTGGAATCAGGAAAAAAAATATTAATTGAAAAAGTAATTTTTTTTTCAGATCAGTAGTTTTCATTACACCTGAAATATCCAATGTTAAAATTTAGCACCTTATAAAAAACTTCAATTTGTCGGTTCACTGCTGAATGACGCGTCTAAATCTAAAAACATTAGAGACGAATCCGATGAATCTTTTATAGTGAAGTGATCCGGTTTCTCAATAAAGTTTTTATTAAACTGTTTTATCCCTGAAAAGCAAATATGAGAAATATATCCTGGTCCTGCAATTGATTGGAAATGTTGCCGTATTGCCCGACTTTTTGCTTTACTAATTATCGAAATTACTCAACCACAACCCTTACTCGCTCATTGTTGTTACCGCTCATGATATTGAGCATGTAAACACCTTTGGCAAGATTGTTCAGGTCAAGGTCAACCATGTTGATGCCTTCAGTTGCTGTACCGTCAGTTGACAATACATTGCGGCCAATTACATCAGTCATGCTCAGGTGATACTGAGCTGCAGTTGTTGTAGTGAATTTCACTGTTGCTTTTTCAGTTGCAGGGTTCGGATAAACCTGTGCATTCAATCCTGAAGCAGAACCTGTAACCTGGCTCTGACGGCAAGAGATCACGCAGGCAAGTGCACGGAATCCTGAAGCACCGCAAGCATTCACTGCCTGTGCAGACACGTTTCCGCTGGTAGAACCCCACTGAAGAAGGATGGTTCCTCCATTCACCGGTCCGAGGATTGTTGAGCCTGCAGGTATTGTCCAGTTAAAAGAGTTAGCACTCAAAGAAGAAGCGCTGTAGGTTTCAAAAGCACCGATACATGGAATTGCATTACCTGAAACAACAGTAGGAGTAGCAGGAGCGCCTGAAACCGAAAGGGTACGTGCGACACCTGATCCGCAGCTATTATTTGCAGAAACAGTAAGTATACAAGAAGTGAAACTTCCCGGCCAGTCGATCGTGAGCCCGCTCAGGGTGTTAGATCCTTGTATTACTCCGCATGAAGCAGTCCAGAAATAACCTGTAGCATTTACTACCGGATTGATTGTGTAAGAAACACCTGTTGCACCGCACTGACCTGAAGCCGGTCCGCTGATGGCAGAAGGAACACCCAGAAGCCCTGAAGCAATACCCTTTGAGCGGGCAGCGCTTGAGAACAGACAGCTGCTGTTAGCAACAACTGACACCGAAGAACCTGCAGGGATGGTTGCAGGGAAGGTGATTGAACAAGATGTACCCATTCCGGTTACAACAGCACCCGGTACAGTAGTAGTCCATGTATAGTTGGTAGCACCTGTTACAGCAGAAACGCTGTAAGTGGATGATGCACTTGGACAAGGGTAGCTAGGTCCGGAAATAGCAGCCGGTTTTGCAGGAGCACGTGAGATAGAGATTGTCCTGTTCGCACCCTGGTATCCGCATGAAGTTTGTCCACGAACACTGAGTGTACCTGAAACAAAACCACCCGGAAAGGCAACAGTAACTGCCTGAGAACCATTTCCTGTTACAACTATACCGCCGGTAGAACTCCACTGATAAGAAGCAGCTCCGGCAACCGCAGTAGATGAATAGTTATTGCCATAAGTACCCGGGCAACCTATTACGGATCCAATAATGGCAGTTGGTGCAGAAACAGATGAACGTACCCATGTGCATCTGGTGTTTGTGATTCCACACGGATTCCCACCGAATACACAGATATTCCATCCTGAAGCACCTGCAGCAGGAAGTGACACAAATGTTATGTTTATAGTAGGAACGGTAGTCTGATAAGGACCCGGGTTACCATTGAAACGCACACCTGACTGAGCACTTGTCCAGTTATAGAAAGTGCAACCGGCGACTGGATTTACGCTAAAGGTAGCAAATGGGGCGCCAACACAACCGTCAGCAATAGAAGCAGTATATTGAATCTGGTTTAATTGCGTAGCTGCCGTTACGAGTACAGTCAGTGAAGTGCAATTCGTATTACCGCATCCATCTTCAATGCGCGCATAATATGTATGTGAACCAAGCGTTGGTGTAAGTGATAATGTTGCAGCTGAACCAAGCGCGGCGCCTGTTCCGCAGCCACCTTCATACCATTTGTAAGAAGCACCGGGTGCATTTCCGAATGCTCCTCCATTGGCTGTCAGCAAAATTGAATTTCCTGTACAGATTTGATTGTTCACAGCATTTGAAGTAATACTGGTTGGTGCTGTTGATAATGTATAAACAGAAACTGTTGCACCGCCGGTAAGATCTCCGGCAATTGACGAACAGTTTGCATCTGACATTGTAGCTATTGAATAGTTGGTTAATCCACCCGGTGAAACGCTAACAGTAATTATAGGTGCAGTTCCGCTGTATGCAATAGCTCCGGGATTTAAAGTTCCGTTAATGGTTCCGGATCCCGTTGCTGCAATGCTTAAGCTGGTTGAGCCAACTCCGCAAATGGTAGTTGTTCCGCTTAATACCCCCGTTGGCCGTGCGTTAACAGTGATGTTTGCTGAAGTACTTGTATTGGTGCAGCCATTTCCATCTGTAAACGTGTGTGTGTAAGTTGTGCTTGCACCTGAATACGGATTTGCAACACTCCATGTACCTCCTGCAGGAGATCCTGCTAAAGCTATGGTAGAACCTGCACATCCGCTAACGTTTGACGCAGTAACATTAGGCAACGGATTTATTACTGTTGTTACGGAAGTACTTCCTGTGCAATTGCTTGCATTGGTAACTGTCACACTAACATTGCCGGCTGTGCTTACTGAAATAGTTTGTGAAGTTGCTCCTGTTGACCAGCTATAACCTGTATATCCTGCTCCGGCGTCTAAAATTGTTGAACTACCGGAACAGAAAGAAAGGCTGCCGCTAATATTGGCAATTATAGGTGTTACATTTATTAATGCTGTATTGAAAGGCTGAACACACCCACTGCCATCGGCAACGGATACTGTGTAAGTTGTATTGGCAATAGGGCTAACGGTTTGAGATGCGCCATTTAGATTGCCTGGCTGCCAGTTATAAGTATAATTAATAAAAGGAGTAAATCTATAGCCCTCATTTGATGCAGTGAAGTTTGATGCATTTCTGCCTGGAACAACTGTTGCAATAGTTCCGTTTGCATTTTCAATACCCATTGTCATTACATCTCCACCGGTAAGTATTGAAGTGTTGTGCATTTCAATTTCACCGGTTTGGTATAAAATAATTTGTGCTGTTACCTGAGCAGGTGTGGTTGCGCAGCAATGTGAAACGGCATTATACCTGATCACAAAACGGTTGGGAGAAGTCAGGTTGAAATAATCAATAGAATTTGGAGAACCTACATACAAATCTGTCCAGGCAACTGCAATAAGGTTACTGAGTGTACTGCTGTTATTTGGCAGCGCTGCCCCTGCGCAACAACCTGAACCACTGTTTGAATTGAATGAAATAAACCCATTGGTTGAGATCTTGAGTTGTGTTTGAACAGTATTATAAAAAGGAAAATTGAAACCAATGGGAATAAAACTACTCACTATATCATCTCCGGCTGGTCCGGCAGTAGGAGTGCCTGAGACAGGTGCAAAAGGAATAGTCGTTAGTGCATAATTATAATTGGTACTTCCCGATCCCACGGCATTTAATTGAACAGAAGATCCACAGGAAACAGGATTAGGTGTCGCGGTGAGGTTTGCAGAAAATATTGATGTAACTGTTATAGGATGTGTTACAGAATCAGTTCCCAATGGATTGGTTACTACAAGTTTTACATTGTATGTGCCGGGCGATGTGAACTGATGTGTTGGGTTGTTAAGAATAGAAGTCCCTCCATCGTCAAAATTCCATGCATAAGAAAATGCCTGGGTTGATCCATTGGTAAATTGAACAGTACCTGCACAAGGTATTGTGCTAACATTTGATGTAAATGCAGCTACCGGTGGCTGTGTTGCTGTTAAACAAAATACTGGCATATCAAATGCTGCAGTCTGATCTGTTGAACTGTTTGAACTTCCCTGAACAGCACTAAATCCCATCCCTCTACGGGCAAATGCTTCCCATATACGGCAACGGTGAGCATTAGAATACAGAATAGCATCTGCATTAAGTATTGCATCGCGTGCATCAAGAAATCCTGGACTGCATGGCTGTAGTTTCATGCCTTCCAAAACTAAACGCATGGCAATGTTATTACCTGCGGTAGCAATTGTAGGATTGGGATCGAATCCTAAATCGTTAACCAGAAAAGAAGTCATATCCCAAATCGCATCACACCAGATTTCTCCTTTATTGTGTGGTCCAGTTCCGCTTGTTGCAAGGTCAGCATATGTTTGTGGATTGATGGCCATGTTTACAGAATATCTGAAACGTCTTATTCCCTGACCGGTAGTTGCCTGATTTAGGGCATAAGTACCGATACCTCTTGCCTGTGTCAACATACCACCTGCAACAGTATCACCGGGTTCGATGGTCATGATCAAAGCCAGCCAATCGCTCCATCCCTCACCACCTTGTTCAGCATTGCCAAGACAACCTGCTTGTGACGGGCCACCGGTTAACCTGTTGGATACACCATGTCCATATTCGTGTGCAACTATACCGTTATCAAAAGAACCATCGCGGTCAGGGGTTGGAGCTGTCCATAAATACATTTGCATCCTTGGTTTTGAGCCATCAGCTGGCGTTCCAAAGTTTGCATTGTTTGTTCCACCGCCATCAAAAGCCTCTGCCTGTACATAGTCATTACCCAACCCTCCATTGCCATAATTATTTTGCTGGAAATTACCGGCAGCTTCATTAAAGCCAGCATGACGTAATACATCATGAATTCTGTTGTTTAAATAAAACAGGTTGGTTATTGAGGCATCCTGATTCACTAAAGGTGCCTGTGTAAGGTCAACAGGATAATTAAATTGCAAAGTAGCGGTATTGGGTGAATAACCCGGAAGATTATCGTTATTAGCATCTTCGTAAGCATGCACATTATTACCCCTTGTAATCGTGTAATCATTTCCGACAACGCCATCAACATCATGCCATCCAAATGGGGAAGAAGTAGGATCTTCAGGGTTTATTAATATGCTGCGGCCTCCAAATGATGGGGCTTCAAGCGGAAAAGCATAAACATTATATTCGCCTAAAGGTGGGGGAGGAGGCAACGGTGAAAACTGAGAAGCTTGTTCAAATGTTTCATGCTCATGTATTGAGCTAAAATCATTAGGATCATCAAAACTGCAGTTAACGGTCCAGTCATTTTTATCTAAATAATTACCAGTTAAGGCATCAATTCGGATATTCCACCAATGTGGTTCATTTTTTAACTCGATGCTTACATCCCATGCAAGATAAATTCCATCGTCCATTGCTCGATAAACCAATTGAACTTTTATCGGACTTGATGAAATAGATGGAGACTCATATGTAAAAGTTTTTAAATTATTATCAGTATTGATGAGTTTGACAGGAGCAATTTCATCGCGACCTATATTTATAAGTGCATAACCGATTGCTGCTTCCGGAGTTATGTTAGGGCTGGCCGATTTAACCTTCTGAGCCAGGTGGTCAATCATACCAGATGTAAAATAAACCACTTTATTATCTTTAATTAAAAATACACTAATCGCATTATAAACGGCAACTTTATTATGCCTTTGTTGAATGTAAGAATAAGTAAGCCCGGTTACTTCGTCAGTATATTGGTTAGTGATGAGGTAATCGCTGATGTCATCGGCTGTTAACCCATATTTTTCGCGTTCAACGGTGAGTTGCGCATTGATGAGGTTGGTGCTTTGCTGTGCATTAGCACGAAAAAGGGATAACAACATTAACACCGTAAGAAACAACCTGCTTTTCTTTAAAAGTAAATTTGTCATTAGTTGAATAGTTAAATAATCAAGTGAATTTTTGTGATGAAGTTTGATAAACCGCTGTTTGTGCAGGGCAGAATAATATAACGTAGAGAATAAAATGATTAATGATAAATAAATGCGTAACGCTTTTTGATGTAAAGTAATTTTTGTTTTCAGTATTTAGAGGTCTTGGTAATTGGTTTTAAATGCGGCGTTGCCTGACCGTTCTTGAACTACAAAATCAAATTGGTTTGATGTAATTTATAATTAAGACAGAATTTATTTTTAATTACTCTTATATAATATAACAGCGAATAAAAAAAACTGGTTTTTATTGAATCCTACAATTATAATTAATATTTCATGAAAGTCAATCACCTAAAAGGATAAAAACCGGAATATTTGGCCGGTGTACTTAAAATCTTGGTGAAACGCCCCTTGGTACATATCCGGATGAAATTTGCAGTTTTATGAATTGTTAATTTTCACTTTTTGAATCAATATTCAAATCGGTTATTCGAATTTCCGGAATAGAAATAATATTATAAAGGATAAATGCTATTCCCTCATCTAAAATTAGTTTATATATTCACTCGCTAAAATAACCAAACCATTCTACCATGATGTACATTGCCATTTCCCTAACCTTGCTAGCTTTGGTAGCCGGCACTCATCTTTTATCAAAATCTAAAACCGAAGCCATGGGCAATTTCGCCAAGTGGATTGCTTATGCAGTCATCATCATCAGCATCGGGATGTTGTTATGCGAACTCGGCCGTACCGGCATGCGCATGATGAATTGCGGCGGAGACGGAGAAATGAAAGGACATCATATGGGAATGATGCAATATTGTCCGCCTGAAATGTGCGGCGGTGTTGCGTGCATGATGCCAATGGGTAGCGGTGGCATGAACTGTTGTGGTATGGGAATGCAAGGAGGAATGCATTGCGGTAAAGGAGACATGGATCATTGCAAAGGCGAAACCAAAGGAAAATGCTGCGAAGAAGGTGAAGAGGGTGACGACGGCGGGCATGGACACATGATGGAAAAGGACAGTATGAAGATGGGTCACTAACACTTTTGAAATGTCATGCAGAAATATTTTTAGATGTCATGCTGTCCCGCTGCGCCGCCGGCAGCGCCTCCGCAGAGTAGCTTTGGCGCTCGCGGAAGCCTTTGGCGGCCGATGGATGCAGATAGGGATTGTTTCAGCATCCCTCAATT
>CAYHHK010000082.1:11140-18389 GCA_964356415.1 uncultured Flavobacteriales bacterium | reverse complement strand
TAATGCTGTCAACGTTAACGCCAACAGAAATGATATTGCTGCTATCGTCTTTTACCACCGGTATTACTGTGATTGTATCGCTTATGCCTCTAAAATCCATCCAGTCGGTAATGATTCCAGGTGTTTGTAGGGAGAAAGAAAATTTGCTAACGAAAAAAAGCAAAATAAATATAAAATATTTTAGATTAGTTATTAAATAACCCTTGACATTTGACTGTGGACTGTGGATTGTGGACTGTTTTCATGATATTTGAGTTTATAAAGTTAAATTTTAATTTGATTCCTTATTAAAAAAATGCCCATCGTAATAAAGGCATAAAACTCAGTTGTTGCCGCGAAATGAAAAACGCGGCCGTGCTCACAATCCAGGCAAAGCAGGGCTTAGAAGGAATACCACCCGGTAAAAAAGAAAGTCAAAAGCAAGGGTTGTGGTATTTGTGTCCATTCCTGAAAAATGATTTGGGAGAACGAAGGTTGGAAACAACTTATTAAAAAGCAAGGAATATTTTTAGTTTTTGGTGAATGACTATTTTTAAGATGTGGGTGGCAGCAGATAAATTTGAAGTGAGTTTCATAGGAGCGTTCTGTTTGTAGAAAACATCCATTCAGTATTTACGAGCTCCGAAGGAGCGATATGTTTTTTGAATTCAGTTAAAATAATATCCGGCATTTGGACAATTACCGATCATTAAGTATTTTTTTAACAGAGGAATTTAAATAATTCCTGGTGTAGACTTATGATAGACTAAACAGAATGAGCGAACCAACAATTGCTGCAGAGCCTGTCCTGTCCCCCTTTAGTTACAGTTTATAAACCTAAGATCATTAAACTCGATTACCAATTTCTTTCAGCATTGAGATGGTTTCTAAGGGATTCAAAGAAGCAAAAACCGTATTACCTGCCACAAGTACATCAGCACCTGCCTTCAATAACTTTGGCGCATTTATCAGATCAACACCGCCATCAATCTCAATTTTCGCATGGGAATTCCTGCGTGTGATTAGCTCACGAAGTTGAATGATTTTTGAATAGGTATTCTCTATGAATTTCTGACCCCCATACCCCGGATTTACACTCATCATACAAACCAGTTCAATGTCGGCAATAATGTCCTCCAGCACGTTTACATTGGTGTGAGGGTTGATGGCAACGCCTGCTTTCATGCCTGATTGCTTGATTGCCTGAACTGTTCGATGAAGGTGTGTACTTGCTTCATAATGAACACTTAATATATCAGCACCTGCATCTTTGAATTGCTGAACATAACGCTCCGGATGGACGATCATCAGGTGGACGTCAAGAAGTTTTGTGGCATGTTTTTTTATTGCCTTAACCACTGGAAATCCAAAGGAAATATTCGGAACAAATACGCCGTCCATAATATCTACATGTAGCCAGTCGGCCTTGCTGGCATTGATCATTTCAATATCGCGTTGCAGGTTTGCGAAATCGGCTGAGAGGATAGAAGGAGCAATGAGCATAATTGATGTGTTATGGATGGCGAAGATAAACCAAAAAAAAAAGAGCTACCGAAGTAACTCCTTTTTTATTGTGCAGGTGAATGAAATATTATCCGAGATAGGTCTTCAGGATCTTGCTCCGTGAAGTATGTTTTAATCTGCGAATGGCTTTTTCTTTGATCTGGCGCACACGTTCGCGGGTAAGGTCGAAGCGGTCACCAATTTCTTCCAGTGTCATCGGCTGTTCACCGGCAAGACCGAAGTAGAGGCGAAGTACATCTGCTTCACGCATGGTAAGCGTAGTGAGCGCGCGTTCCACTTCTCTGCGAAGGGATTCGGAAATGAGCATGTGATCAGGATTCAACTGGTCAACGTCTTCCAGAACATCCATGAGTGTACCGTCTTCACCCTGAGTGAGAGGGGCATCCATTGATACATGGCGTCCTGAAGTCCTCATTGTATCTTTGATATCATCCATGGTGATTCCAAGGACAACAGCAATTTCTTCATGTGACGGCTCACGTTCAAATTCCTGTTCCAGTTTGCTGAACGCTTTATTGATCTTATTAATAGATCCGATCTTGTTCAAAGGAAGACGAACGATTCGGCTTTGTTCTGCCAATGCCTGAAGGATACTTTGACGGATCCACCAAACTGCATAGGAAATGAATTTAAAACCGCGGGTTTCATCAAAACGTGTTGCAGCCTTGATAAGTCCGAGATTACCTTCATTAATAAGGTCACTCAGGGTCAATCCCTGGTTCTGGTATTGTTTTGCAACGGAAACCACGAAGCGAAGATTGGCTTTTGTAAGCTTTTCAAGTGCTTTCGGGTCACCCTGTTTAATTAGCCGGGCAAGGCGTACCTCTTCTTCAGCAGTGATAAGCTCCACACGTCCGATCTCCTGCAAATACTTGTCAAGAGATGCTGTTTCACGATTGGTAACCTGTTTTGTAATTTTTAACTGACGCATCGTAGTTCTTTAAATCTTATAAAATGGATAATTTGAAAATATAGTGATTGTGAGTGATGAAACGCCTTGCATTTCCTTTTGGTTTCATGTTATGAAAGAAAACAGCAAATTTTCCTTACAACAATTTTGAACACAACCTCAAATTGCCTGATAAACAGCGGGACTGAAGGCAGTTAGTAACTGAACACCGAATTCAAGGGGATAATTACAGAAAAGAAAACTGTAAGAAAAAATGTGTTTGTGAAAATCCGGTGCAATAAAAATGCTAAAAACGCTGATTGAAATTCAATCATGATTTTTAATGCATTTAAGTTGAAATATTTAATGGATTGTTAAGCTATGCTGCTGGAATAGAAATAAAGCCATTACATTGTTTTCAGCTCACTAACAAGTTTAGTAAGTGCATCTTTCGCATCTCCAAATAGCATACTTGTCTTCGGATTGAAGAAAAGCTCGTTTTCAATGCCTGCATAACCTGCATTCATGCTTCGCTTGTTAACAATAATATGATGGGCATTTTCAACTTCAAGAATAGGCATGCCATAAATAGGAGAGGAGGGATCCGTTTTTGCAGCAGGGTTTACAACGTCATTCGCACCAACAACAAGCACTACATCTGTATTAGCGAATTCCGGATTCACTTCTTCCATCTCTGAAAGCTTTTCATATGCGACGTTGCTTTCTGCCAGTAGCACATTCATATGTCCCGGCATACGGCCGGCAACAGGATGTATAGCATATTTCACTTCAACTCCACGCTCTTCCAGAATTTGCTCTAGTTCATGGATCACGTGCTGCGCCTGGGCAACGGCAAGTCCATAGCCTGGTACGATGATCACTTTCTTAGAATAATTCATCAGCACTGCAGCGTCGCTGATAGAAATGTCTTTGATCGATCCTTTTGCACCTGCGTCAGCGGAAGTTGATATCGTCCCTTCACCAAAGGCTCCGAATACCACATTGAACAGCGGCCTGTTCATCGCATTGCACATAACCAGTGTAAGCAATGTACCCGCGGAACCAACAAGAATACCACCGGTTAGCATGACCTGATTGTCGTAGAGAAAACCTCCCATGGCTGCCGCTACGCCCGTGAATGAGTTAAGCAATGAGATTACAACAGGCATGTCGGCACCGCCAATAGGAATTACAAACATGACACCGTACACCAATGAGAATGCAAAAAGAATAAAAATGAAATAATAATTGTCCGGCTTGGCCCAGCAGAGGTATGCAGCAAAAGCAAAGGTCACAATCATCATGATCGTATTCAGTATATTGTACTTCGGAAGACGAATGGACTTTTTCAATGTTCCGTTCAGCTTCATGAATGCCATGATACTTCCAGCAAATGAAACGCTGCCGATGATCAATCCAAGTGTGATCGTTATGTACTTCCCAATCTCAGAAGAAGGCAATGCAGACTCAACCAGGTCAACCATCATTCCGCTCAGTAAACTGTCGTGTTTAGCTTCGAGTGGATTGGTTAGGTGATAATATTCAATCAAAGAAATCAGTGCAGCACAGGCGCCTCCCATTCCATTGAACAGGGAAACCAGTTCCGGCATCTTCGTCATGGCAACAGTCTTTGCCGTTCGCCAGCCGACGATGGTTCCAATGGCTATACCAGAAAATATGAGGATCAATTTTAACGGCTCACGTGTTGTGTGAATACCCGCTTCTCCGCTGTCATACAAAAAGATGGTTCCGAGTATGGCAATGAACATCCCTCCAGCAGCGATGAGATTTCCTTTCCGTGCAGTTTCAGGATGGCTCAGCATTTTTAAGCCGAGAACAAATGTCACGGAGCCAATGAGGTAAGAAATGTCAAGTATGTATGTGTTCAACATAGTATAGATTAGAATTTCGAATAATTAATCTCGAATCCCGAAAGAAATCGGGACGAAAAAATGTAAAATAATTAAATAACTAATATCATTATTTTGATTTATCATTCTGATCTTAATTCAAGACATCACTATCCAAGCTTTTTAAGAATTGCACCAAAAATATTCATCAGTTCTGTTGATTCCTGGATTATTTTATTGCGTTCCTCTTCCAGATTTTGTTTTTCATTTGTATCAACCAGCCTTGAAAAGAATCGTGCTTCCTTCGCTTCTTTTCTACTGATTTTAATTTTCATTCTTTTGTCTTTTTCTCCGAGGTTTTCATTGGCTTCAATGTAGTTGGCGCCAACTGAAGCAGATGCCCTTGCAAGTTGCTTAATATCTTCATTGTTTTCTGTCGTTCTCGGTAGTTTTCTTGTGAAAGATCGAACCATCATTGCAAACCGAAGCGTCCTGTCTTCGAGATCATATACAGCAGTCATTTGAATTATTCAATATTAAAATTTTTCGCAAATTTAATATTGAAATAAATAATGGACATCTGATATTTTATAATTTTTTTTCGAAATTCGGTATTCGGTATTCGAGATTATTTTAACAGATTTCATTTCTTTTTCTTAAACATCTCCAGCATCCTGTCAGTCACAACAAATCCTCCAACTACATTTAGTGTTCCCAGTACAATAGCAATAAAACCGAGTGACAGGAGCATGAAATTATCGGCTTGCGTATTCAACATTACGATGATTGAACCAATAATCACAACACCATGAATTGCATTGGCGCCTGACATCAGCGGTGTGTGTAGAACAGAAGGTACCCTTCCGATGACTTCGATACCAACAAATATCGAAAGGATGATTATGTAGATCATCTCAATGTGTAGGTGAATAAAGGAGAGTATGTTTTCCATTATGAAACAGGGTAAAAACTTTTAATCAGATTTTGAGATGTTTCAAACAAATCGCTCATCATAAATAAATTTTCTTTCAAATTCGATATTGTTGAGGAGCTGTTTATCGCAGGACCACTATAATTTTCAACCCACTCCATTGTTGACTTAGTATGAGCAGATATTCCGGCCAGTCGATCCTGGTATAAATATACGTCTTCTGTTTCTGCATTCATAAGTACAAAATTTCTTTTTACCAATTCCATCCTGTCGAGTAATTGGTTGATGAAAGAAGGCTCATTGAGATAACTTACATCATCGTGAAGAATAGTGTGAATATTACTGATGTACTCATTGAATTTTTTTTCCAAAGGTGAATGCATATAATCGTGTTATGCGGTTACTGTTTTAATAACGGATGGATGAACGGCCTTACCTTTATTCACGATGAGTGAACCTTTTGTAATTTCCTCATCCATTTCCCATTTGAATCCATCTTTCGTAGCCAGGTGAGTGAGAAAGGTAATAATGTTTTTTGCGTAGAGTTCGCTTGCGTTCAATGGCAACAAGCTCGGGATGTTCGATTCGCCAATGATGATAACGCCATTTTTCTCTACAGTTTTATTCATTTCGCTCAGGGGACAATTGCCTCCCTGTTCTACGGCCATGTCCACGATTACTGAGCCACGCTTCATTTTCTTTACCATGTCTTCAGTAATCAGCACCGGTGCTTTCTTACCGGGAATGAGTGCAGTGGTTATCACAAGGTCAGCTTCGGATACGTGTTTGGTGATCACTTCCTGCTGCTTCTTTAGAAACTCTTCAGATACTCCTTTTACATATCCGCCTTCAACTTTAATAGAGGAGTCGCCTTCAACGGTTATGAATTTGCCTCCGAGTGATTCGACTTGTTCTTTTGTTTCAGGGCGAATATCACTAACCTCAACGATTGCGCCCAGTCGTTTTGCAGTCGCAATGGCCTGAAGTCCGGCAACACCTGCACCCATAATTAGCACCTTGGAAGGTTTGATGGTACCTGCTGCTGTCATCAGCAACGGGAATATTTTTCCAAGTGCTGCTGCGCCAATGATAACAGCTTTATACCCGGCAAGGTTGGCCTGAGAACTCAGCACATCCATTTTTTGAGCCCTGGAAATCCGGGGAATGGCATCCATCGAAAATGCACTGATGCCTTGTTTCACGCAAGCTTCGACGACCAAAGGACTGGTAGCAGCAAACATGAAAGAGATTAAAACAGAATCAGGTTTCATCCAGCTGATTTCTTCCGGAGAAGGCGCATTCACTTTCAGCAAGATATCAGCAGCAGCGTAAAGTGATTTATTATCAGCAATGATCTGAGCTCCTGCATCCGTATAGCTGGCATCATCAAAATAAGAACTGAGTCCTGCGTTTGATTGAATAAGTACTTCAAACCCGGCTTTGATGAGCACTTTTACACTTTCTGGAACAAGCGCAACACGCCTTTCACGTTCTTTGGTTTCTTTCGGAACTCCGATTTTCATTTCGTGTTTTTACAGCAAAATTTTTTTTTGACGCGCAAAGAAAGGAATTCCAAATGAACCCGCAAATGTGTATGGTCACAAGGGAGAAAGAGAAATGAACAAGATTCAGTGGGGAAAAACAAATGGCTGTCATTAGGTCATTGGAAACAGCCTAACAGCCGTCAATAGGTCATTAAGTAGCAGCCAATTAGCAATCACTTAATCACTGCCCCCCAGTCTTTCCACATATTTCCGTTCATAAACAACCTAAGAGAGACTAATTAAACGACCCGAAGCATTATCTTTGCCTCCCTATGATCAAGCTGACCCAGACAAGTCTCGATAAACTCACAGAACTCTTCACCCTTGCCGGCTACACGATCAGGCATGAGAAGGGAAATTTTAAATCAGGTAGTTGCATGATTGAAGCAGGAAAACTCATTGTCCTCAATAAATTTTCACCTGTTGAAACACGCGTTACTTTTTTAATTGAGGCATTGAAAAAAATCGATGTAGATAAGACGTTATTGGATGACAGAAGAAAATCATTTCTGAAAGAAGTTTTGGATTTTCG
>CAYHHK010000082.1:806-11040 GCA_964356415.1 uncultured Flavobacteriales bacterium | reverse complement strand
CCTGATTTCCGACAGCAAATGCTCAGAGAGCATGTGAATACACTTGAAGCTGTTGTTTTTACCCATGAACACAAAGACCACATTGCAGGCATGGACGACATTCGGGCATACAACTATCTCCAACAGCGCGACATGGACATATATGCGACGCCTCGCGTTCAGGAAGCATTGAAGCGCGATTTTTTTTATGCCTTCAATAATTCTACTTATCCCGGCGTTCCAAAAGCAGTACTTCACACCATTGAGCATGGAGTACCGTTTGACCTGATTGGTCTGCAGTTTATTCCTTTTGAAGTTATGCACCTGAAACTTTCCGTTACAGCATTTCGCATTGGTGACTTCTGCTATATTACCGATGCCAATTATATTTCTGAAGAAGAAAAAAAAATAATCAGGGGGTCAAAGATCATTGTAATCAATGCACTTCGGAGAGAAAAGCATGTTTCTCATTTTACACTGGATGAAGCGGTTGCATTCATGAAAGAACTTGCTCCTGAAAAGGGGTACTTTGTACATATGAGCCACCAGATCGGCAAGCATGATGAGGTGAATGCTGAGTTGCCTGTTTTTATAAAGCTGGCATTTGACGGGTTGACATTGACAATGGAATAACATTTTATTATTGGAGTGCTTGTTCGCATTTGTTTGTAAGTACGGAGCACGCTAAAATAGCCCTGACCGAAGGCCTGCCTGCCGTCAGGCAGGGAAAAACCCACCCTGAAGTAAGCGCTTTCTCTTTACTTCTGGGTGGTTTTGGAATGAGGGCAGGACTGCTCGCACCATGTATTCTGCGGTTTCGCTCCATAACATCATCTATGGAAAAAAGGTTTAAAATTCTATCTTCGCACCTCGTTTCCGGAGAATAACCTTAGAATGGCCGGATAACAGATAACAACTAACGGATAACGTTTTATAATATGTTCGATAATTTAAGTGAAAAACTCGACCGAGCCTTTAAGCTGATTAAAGGACAAGGTAAAATTACTGAAATCAATGTGGCCGAATCGCTCAAAGAGGTGCGTAAGGCCTTGCTGGATGCTGACGTAAATTTTAAGGTCGCCAAACAGTTTACTGATACTGTCAAGGAAAAAGCCCTCGGGCAGCAGGTACTTTCAGCAGTAAGTCCGGGACAGCTGATGATTAAGATTGCACACGATGAGCTGGCGCAACTGATGGGCGGGGAAAAAGTCGACATCAATATCAGCAGCAACCCGAGCATTATTTTGATGAGCGGTTTGCAGGGATCGGGAAAAACAACATTGTCAGGTAAGCTTGCAAACTTTCTTAAATCGAAAAAACAAAAGTTGCCGCTGCTCGTTGCCTGCGACGTTTACCGTCCTGCTGCAATTGACCAGCTGAAAGTTTTGGGAGAGCAGATCGGTGTTCCTGTGTATGCTGAACCCGAAAACAAGAACCCTGTTGAGATTGCCAAAAACGGAATTGCATTTGCAAAAGCCAACAACTGTAACCTGATTATTATTGATACTGCCGGCCGTCTTGCCATCGACGAGGTGATGATGAAAGAGATCGCTGCGATAAAAGATGCAGTGAAACCGAATGAAATTTTGTTCGTGGTGGATTCAATGACAGGACAGGATGCGGTGAATACGGCTAAGGCATTCAACGATATTTTGAACTTTGACGGAGTCGTTCTAACCAAGCTTGATGGTGATACCCGCGGTGGTGCTGCACTCTCCATCAAGAGCGTGGTGAACAAGCCGATCAAGTTTGTAGGTACAGGCGAGAAACTGGATGCTATAGATATTTTCTATCCGGAACGGATGGCAGACCGCATTCTCGGAATGGGCGATATCGTTACCCTTGTAGAGCGCGCTCAGGAGCAATATGATGAAGAGGAAGCAAAGAGAATTCAGAAAAGAATTGCCAAAGACCAGTTTAATTTTAACGATTTCCTCGGTCAGTTGCAGCAGATCAAGAAGATGGGAAATATGAAGGATCTCATGGGAATGATTCCCGGAGTCGGTAAGGCGATTAAGGACATAGATATTAGCAACGATGCATTCAAAAATATCGAAGCCATTATACACAGCATGACACATAAGGAGCGGGAAAGTCCTGCGTTGATCAATGGAAGCAGAAGGCAGCGGATTGCCTCCGGTAGCGGCACCAATATTCAGGAGGTGAATAAACTGATGAAGCAGTTTGATGAGATGCGCAAAATGATGAAGATGATGGGTAATAAGGATCAGATGAAGAACATGATGCGCAGTATGCCCGGAATGAGGAGGTAGAAGCCCCACCCGGCTTCCCCGAAGGGGAAGGGAAGGAAACAGCCGATACAAATTATCCTATTAACTGAAATAAGTGAGAAGGGAATTCAAAACCTGAATGCAAAAAATGAAAAAGAATTTTTACTTCGGACTGTTTTTGTGCGTCCCCTTCGGGGAGGTTTGGAGGGGCATATGACTATTCTCCTCGACGGTAAAAAACTTTCTGCTGAAATAAAACTGGAAATCGCCGCTGAAGTGAAGCAGCTGATTGCCGCCGGAAAAAAAGTGCCGCACCTTGCCGCAGTGCTTGTAGGTAATAGCGGAGCGAGTGAAACATACGTTGCGAGCAAAGCAAAAAATTGTGGAGAGGTTGGATTTATGTCATCACTCATCAGACTGGATGAAGGAATTTCAGAAACAGAGCTGCTTGCGAAAATAGATGAGCTAAATAACAACGCTGACATTGATGGCTTCATTGTTCAGTTGCCGTTGCCAAAGCATATCTCAGTTCAGAAGATTATGGAAGCCATTGATCCCAAAAAAGATGTTGATGGTTTTCACCCGGTGAATGCCGGCAGGTTGTTGCAAAATCTACCTTGTTATATTCCTGCAACTCCTTATGGCATCATGATCATGCTAGAGAGATACAAAATAGAAACTTCAGGAAAGCATTGTGTCATTATTGGCAGAAGCAACATTGTTGGGATGCCGATGAGTGTGTTAATGTCGCGGAACGGGTATCCGGGAAATTCTACCGTTACACTTTGCCACAGTAAAACAAAAAATCTTGTCGATGTTATTCGTTCTGCCGATATTGTAATTGCCGCCCTAGGGTCACCCGGATTTGTAAAAGCAGACATGATAAAGAACGGTGCTGTTGTAATTGACGTCGGAATTACACGAGCTGAATCAAATGAAACAAAAAGTGGTTTTAAGATCTGCGGTGATGTTGATTTTGAAAACGTTGCGCCTAAGTGCAGTTATATTTCGCCAGTACCGGGTGGAGTGGGGTTGATGACGATTGTGGGTTTGTTGAAGAATACGCTGAACGCAGCTTCACGTTAGATTTTCTAATCCGTCTGTTAGAATTTTAATTTCGAATATTTAGTATCGAATTTCGAAATAATATCTAATTCCAAATATTCAATATTGGGATTTCGATTTTTTTTGAAATTCGGATTTATGGATTAGATATTGTTTATTCTTGTGCAGTTTTTTATATTCAGGATTTAACTTCGTTATAAATGAACCCTCTTCCATTAATGGAACATTACTTCACCATCCAGGGTGAAGGATACAACACAGGTCAGGCATGTTATTTCCTTCGCCTTGGCGGATGCGATGTGGGTTGTATCTGGTGTGACGTTAAAGAAAGCTGGGATGCTTCAAAACATCCTTTGGTTTACGTTGAGGCAATGTTGAAACTTGTTAAAGATGCCGGAGCAAAAAGGGTCGTAATCACCGGAGGAGAACCAATGATGTATGATCTTAATGAACTTACAAATACTTTTCGCAAGGCATCAATAAAAGTTTTTCTTGAAACATCAGGGGCGTATCCAATTTCAGGAACATGGGACTGGGTTTGTGTTTCACCGAAAAAATTTAAAGCTCCGTTGGTTAATATTCTTGCAAGGGCTGATGAATTAAAAGTAATTATATTTAACAAAAGTGATTTCGTCTGGGCAGAAGATCACAAGTCTAAAGTTCCTGCTTCCTGTAAACTTTTTATTCAACCTGAATATAGTGTGTTTGATATAGTGATGCCGGATATCATTGACTATGCAAAACAACATTCTGAGTGGAGTATTTCTTTGCAAACACATAAGATCATGCAGATACCATAAAGCGCCGGTTTTTGCAGGCATGAATGCCTTCAAACATATCATCATTGTCGGATCCGGGATTTTCATTATCTCCTTTAGAAGCAAAGATATTGTTGTTTTCATCTGTGAATCAGAGGCAAGCCTTTTTGAATCAGGCATCATTTCCTATTTTCACCGCATGGATTTTATTGCTAGGGAAATAATTGAGTATGCAGAGGCACATTCATCTCCTGAGTCTGATGTATTAAAGGATCTCAACCGCGAGACCAACGCGAAGATTCTGATGCCACGAATGCTAAGCGGGCATTTGCAAGGGAGAATACTAAGTATGTTTAGTTCAATGTTGCAGCCAAAACATATCCTCGAGATTGGAACATACACCGGTTATTCAGCGATTTGCCTGAGCGAAGGACTGGCAGAGGGTGGCTTGCTTCATACCATTGATATCAACGAAGAATTGATGCCGATGGTAAAGAAGTATTTTACAAAAGCAGGTTGTGATGGAAAGATCAGAATACATACCGGTGATGCTTTGAAAATTATTCCATCTCTTACAGAGATGTTTGATCTTGTCTTTATTGATGCAGATAAAAAAAATTATTCCGCCTACTTTGATCTTGTTATATCAAAAGTCAGGAGGGGGGGGGTTATCATTGCAGATAATGTGTTGTGGAGCGGAAAAGTATTGGATGATGCCGGAAAAATGGATGGAGATACAAAATCAATTGCTGAATTTAACAGTAAGATAAGTGCTGATTCAAGAATCGAAAAGGTTCTTTTTCCTGTCAGGGATGGACTGATGGTGATTCGGGTTCTCTGATACCGCTCGTTACCAATTAGTCTAAAACTTTATATACATTCGTGGCCTATGGAGCAATCACTCACAGGTAAGTTGAAAATTGACGCTTGCTTTTCTCCCCATTTGTATCCGATCTATCGCGATGATGCAAGCATTGTTGTGATCATTGATATTCTCAGGGCTACGTCAGCGATCTGCACAGCCTTTCACAATGGTGCAGAGAAAATTATTCCCGTTGCAACTGTTGAGGAGGCCATGGAATATAAGAAGAATGGATATCTTACAGGTGCTGAACGAGATGCTGTTCCATTAAATGGATTTGATTTTGGGAATTCTCCTTTCAGCTACATGGGCGAAAATGTAAAAGGCAAAACCATTGCAATCACCACGACCAATGGTACGCAGGCAATTCATGCTGCCAAAGACGCATATAAAATTGTGATTGGTTCTTTCTTGAATTTAAGCGCGCTTACACAATGGCTGATAAATGAAAAACGGGATATCCTGTTGCTGTGCAGCGGATGGAAAAATAAGTTCAACCTGGAAGATGCACTTTTTGCAGGCGCAGTTACAGAATCAATTCTTTCAGCAACAAGTAACTATAAACTTGGGGATGCATCTCTGGCACTGAAATATCTATATGCTATGGCCAAGGATAACCCTTATAAGTTCCTGAATTATTCCTCCCACAAGGAGCGTCTTGCACGGCTTAACCTGAAAAAAGACATCAAGTATTGTCTGACTCCCGACCAAACCAATGTGATCCCGGTATTAAAAGATGGTGCATTGGTAAACCTGGCGCCGGTTGTAGCATAATTTAAATCAGAGTCCTTTTCCTATTCAATTTTTTCCTATCTTGCATCTTGCTCAAAACGAATGAAAAAGAAATTTCTTAGCTACGGAATTGGTTTTTTTATTTTATTCTCAGCACTTTTTGCTTACGGCTGGGGCTTCTGGGGTCACAAACGCATCAACCGGCAGGCATGTTTTACATTGCCTCCTGAAATGTTCGGCTTTTATAAAAGGCACATTGATTACATCACCGAACATTCTGTAGATCCGGACAAAAGAAGGTATTCTGATCCTGAAGAGGCACCACGACATTACATTGACCTCGATCATTATAATTTTGGAGAGCATGCTGTTGATTCTATTCCGCACTTCTGGAAGGATGCAGTTGCAAAAATGACTGAAGATACACTGAAAGCTTATGGCATTGTTCCATGGCATATCAACGTGATGCAATACCGTCTCACTGATGCATTCAAGGAAAAAAATGTAGACCGCATCCTGTACATTTCTGCATCACTCGGACATTATATTGCCGACGCTCATGTTCCTTTGCACTGTAGTGAAAACTATAATGGCCAAATGACCAATCAGGTTGGTATTCATGGATTCTGGGAATCAAGACTGCCTGAACTGTTTGGAGAAGAATATGATTATTTTGTAGGTCGTGTGCATTACATCGCTAAGCCGCAGGAAGAAGCATGGAAGATTGTTGCAGGAAGTTTTGCGGCCCTGGATTCAGTACTGAATTTTGAAAGAGACCTGAATAAAAAATATGCTCCTGATCAGAAGTATGCCTTTGAACAGCGTGGTGCAGCAACTGCAAAAGTGTACAGCCAGGACTACAGTGCTTCCTATAATAAAATGCTTGACGGCATGGTAGAGCGCAGGATGCGTGCAGCCATTATTGAAGTTGGTTCTTTTTGGTACACCTGCTGGGTGAATGCAGGCAGTCCTGACCTGAGCAATATTGAAAACATCGAAATAACTGAGGAGATGAAACAGAAGATGAAGGATGATGAAGAATTGTGGAAGAATGGTGCGCTTCGTCCCAAAGGGCACACTTCTGATGATAATTGATTTTTCAAATGAAGATTTTATCTGCATCACAAATCCGTTCAGTTGATGCTTACACTATTCAGCATGAGCCGGTTGCTTCAATAAACCTGATGGAGCGTGCTGCCGCAGCCTGTGTTGAGTGGATTTCACGAAGCATAGTTCCGAAGTATTCTTTCAAAATTTTCTGCGGTCATGGGAATAACGGCGGCGATGGACTTGCAATTTCAAGATTGCTTTTAAAGTCAGGGTTTGAAACAAAAGTTTTTATTGTCCGCGAGTCGCATAAATATTCTGCTGATTTTCTTGAGAATGAAAAACGTTTAAGAAATTATCATCCTTTGGCAATTCATGATATCAAATCAGAAAAGGATTTCCCTTTGATTGGTCCCACCGACTGTGTGATAGACGCATTGTTTGGAACCGGTTTGTCCAAGCCGGTTTCAGTATTGTTTGCCAGAGTGATTGAACATATCAATGCAACAATTGCGAAGGTTATTGCAATTGACATTCCAAGCGGACTTTTTGCTGATAAGCACACAGATGGGTCTTCCATTGTTCATGCGGATCACACTCTTAGCTTCCAGGTTCCCAAACTTGCATTTATGTTCGCTGAAAATGAAAAGTATGTGGGCCGGTTTCATTTGCTTGATATTGGCCTAAATCAGAATTTTATCGCGGAGTTGGTATCTGATCATTTCTTCCTCACAGTAGATTTTTTAAAAATATTTCTCAGGCCAAGAAAAAAATTTTCACACAAAGGAAATTTTGGCCATGCACTACTCATTGCAGGAAGCAAGGGTAAAATGGGCGCTGCGGTGCTCGCAGCCAAAGGATGTTTGAGATCTGGTGTTGGATTGCTTACATCACATGTTCCCGAAGATGGAATTGATATGATGCAAATTTCCTGTCCGGAGGCAATGGTCGCAATAGGAGAAATTGATATTAATAAATATGCTGCTGTCGCAATCGGTCCGGGAATGGGTACTGAAAGCAATGCAAAGGAGATGCTTTTCAAATATTTACATTCTGCTAAATCTCCTTTGGTCTTGGATGCTGACGCTTTGAATATTATTTCTGAAGAAAAAGATCTTTTAAAGCTGATCCCGGCCAATTCCATTCTTACTCCACATCCGAAGGAATTTGAACGGCTTGCAGGAGAAACTTCGAATTGTTTTGAAAGACATGAATTGCAATTATTTTTTTCCAAAAATCATAAAGTATTTGTTGTGCTGAAGGGCGCGCACACATGTATAACTTCTCCTGATGGTATGTCTTATTTCAATAGTACAGGCAACCCCGGAATGGCAAAGGGCGGGAGCGGTGATGTGCTTACAGGAATGATTACATCGCTTCTTGCGCAGGGATATTCATCTCTTGAATCCGCATTGCTTGGGGTCTATCTGCATGGATTGGCAGGTGACATTGCATCAGAAAAAAAAGGAATCGATGGAATGATTGCAAGAGATATCATAAATGGGATATCGGCGGCATTAATGACATTGAGGAACGGGAAACAATAATTTGCTATGAAGCTTTTGAATTGATTCTTCAATCCGTATTCAAATATCCTTTCCCTTCCCTCACCACAACAGGGACATCTTCAGTACAATCAATCACTGTAGAGGCGATCATTTCACTATAGCCGCCATCAATGATTAAATCAACCTTTTCGGAATAGGCCCTGTCAATTTCTTCTGCATCGCTATAGTAATCGGTAATTTCATCATCACTGTGCAAGGATGAAACCACCAATGGATTTCCAAGTTCGGTGATCAGAGCCTGGACGATTTCATGATCGGGAATTCGAATTCCGATGGATTTCTTTTTTGATTTGAAAATTTCAGGGACGTTGCTGCTTGCATTGAGGATGAAGGTAAATGGCCCCGGTAAATTGCTTTTCATCACCCTGAACACCTCGCGGCTAAAGGATTTAGAATAGTCTGACAAATGTCTGAAGTCGGTAAAGACGATTGAAAAATTCGCCTGTTCCGGCTTGATGTTTTTTATTTCACAAATCCGTTCAAACGCCTTCCTGCTTTTCAATGAACATGCAAGCGCATAAACAGTATCGGTTGGAATAACCAATACGCCATCGTGTTTCAAAATATCAACGGCAGTTTGTATATGATTGGTATTGATGTTACCTGGAAAAATTTGTAACATGGTTGATTGGTAGATTAGGTGCTAATGTTAAATAGTCAGGAACCCAAAATGAAATATGTCCAGAAAAAAGTGTAATGTATTTTGGCTGTTACAAATTACCCAATCAACCATTTACCCATTTACCTACTCAACCAATTACCTACTTCACCAGCGCCTTTTCCTCACTCTTCTTATGATCCGCCAAAAATTTCGCAAGTCCAATATCAGTTAGTGGGTGTTTGAGCAAATCAAGAATTGCTGAGAGCGGACAAGTAGCCACATCTGCACCTGCTTCAGCGCATTTAACGATGTGCATTGAACTGCGAATGGATGCAGCAAGCACCTGTGTTTTGTAACCGTAGTTTTTATAGATAAGCACAATTTGTTTGATAAGTTCCATCCCATCCTGATTCATGTCATCAATTCGTCCGATGAAAGGAGAGAGGTAAGTCGCTCCGGCCTTGGCAGCTAGTATTGCCTGTCCTGCAGAAAATACCAAAGTGCAATTGGTCCTGATTCCTTTAGAAGAAAAATATTTTATCGCCTTGATGCCTTCTTTGATCATGGGCACCTTAACCACGATTTGTTTGTGCAGCGAAGCAAGCATTTCGCCTTCAGCAATAATTCCTTTGTAGTCAGTTGAAATAACTTCAGCACTTACGTCGCCTGTTACGATTTTGCAGATGTCTACATAATGTTTCAGTACATTTTCCTGGCCAACAATACCTTCTTTCGCCATCAAGGAAGGATTCGTTGTTACGCCATCAAGTACGCCTAGGTCCTGTGCTTCTTTGATTTGTGAAAGATTGGCTGTGTCAATGAAAAATTTCATGAATGTCGATTTATTTTTGAATTGAGATATATGCCTGATGTACGAAACTCGAAAGCCTGCGAATCTACAAATAACGAATCAATTATTAGCAGTCTGTAAATTCGAAGATTCGCAGGCATTCGCTATTCGTACTTCGTATTTTCGTAAGGATTCGTTATTCGTACCCTATTCGTACTTCGTACTTCGTAAATTCGTAATCTTTCGCTATTCGTACTTAGTAAATTCGTAATCTTTCGCTATTCGTACTTCGTAAATTCGTAATAATCCGTACTTCGTACCATAAAAAAATGGGTAAGCTTACTGTATCGCACCGCTACAACCTCTTATCCTTGCTGCATTCCTGCCCTGGGGAGGTTCGAGGGAGCTGGTCGTACAGGACTTACCCGCCGCGAAAGTAGTCAAACCTGCATGATATTAAAAAAAATCTTTCTTTTTCCGTGCTAAGTTCATTCGTGCTTATTCGTAGTTAGTAAATTCGTGTACATTCGTACTTATTGGTACTTAGTACATTCGTACTTATTGGTACTTAGTACATTCGTACTTATTGGTACTTAGTACA
>CAYHHK010000082.1:0-706 GCA_964356415.1 uncultured Flavobacteriales bacterium | reverse complement strand
TTCGTACTTATTCGTAATTAGTACATCTAAGAAGATACAGATTCAACCATGTTGTGTAATAACCGAATCATGTATATTTGTCGCAAACATAACTTCAATGGAAAAACGAACTCAAGTGAAAGTAGCCATGACTTATGGTGTCATGTATGGACTATCTTCAGCGATTATTTACCTCATCTTCTATTTTGCCGGCGCTGATATTGACAACAAAGCGCCTCAGTGGATTGGCTATGCGATTCTGATCGCCACCTTGTTTATCGGTATTAAAAGTTACCGTGATCAGGATCTGGATGGTTTCATTTCCTATGGAAAGTCATTAGGAACAGGTACGCTCATTGGGATGTTTGGCGGCATCATTTCAGGGTTCTTTACTGTCCTGATGTTCACCGTTATTGACCCCGGAATGGCTCAGAAAATTATTGAGCAGGCTCAACAGGACATGATCGAAAAAGGAACCATGAGCGAGGAGCAGATCGAAATGGCAATTACCTGGACAAGGAAGTTTATGAACCCGGGAATTTTGTTTGTCTTCTCTATTATCGGATCCGTGTTTATGGCATTTATTTTCTCACTCATGGTTTCCATATTCACCAAGAAAGAACAAACCCCGTTTCAGGGCTGATACTTCCTTATTCGCACAATTCGTACTTCGTAAATTCGTAATCATTAGTTATTCGTACCACATTCGTACTCAGTAAATTCGTAA
>CAYHHK010000081.1:0-18516 GCA_964356415.1 uncultured Flavobacteriales bacterium | reverse complement strand
TTTACAATGTAGTGGGAAAACTTGTACTGAATGAGAATATCGAAGCAAGAAGCAACAACCGGGAAATCACGATGGATATTTCAGGCATTCCGGCAGGCATGTACATCGTTGTTGTATCAGACGGCAAGACGAGTGAGAGAGCAAGGGTGATTGTACAGCGGTGAGGAAGTAGAAGTTAGAAGACTATAGACAATGCGTAAAAATTATTGTTCGCTCTATTGAATGATGTGCGGTGGCGCCCTTTAGGGTGAGGGGTGCGGGGAGATGGCACAAGTTAGAAGTTAGAAGACCATTGACCGTCGACAGTTGACTATTGACCATTAATGACAGTTGTTTGGCTGTTTTGTCGACGGCTTATTTTCCCTGGCTTGTTGTTAACTATCCCGTTCTTATCAAAAGTTAAGATTCATTATTCATTAAATTTGTTTTTCAATAGTTTCCTATGAAAAAGATTTTTCTTTTCCTCGCATTATCCCCCGCTTTCTCTATTGCGCAGCCGGTATTCCGTTTCAACGATTCAATTCCTGTTACACAATACGGCAACAATCTTCCAAATGCCTGGGCCGGAGGAATCAATTATCCCCAATGGAGTGCAGTTGACTTAAACAATGATGGCCTTAAAGAGCTGTTCATGTACGACCGGTCAAACAACAGGGTGATCTCAATGCTCAACAACGGAGCGACCAATCCTTCAGCGTTTCATTATGTGGATTCTCTAAAAACGCATTTTCCGAGGCTGGGCGGCTGGGTGTCGCTGAACGGCGGCTGGGCATTTATGTATGATTATAATTTTGACGGTTTCCCTGACCTCTTCAGTGTGAGCAAGCAAAACAGCGGCATCATCCAGTACAAGGGAAATTACGACATTTTGAATGGATATACTTTTACTGCCGTGGATTCGGTGATACAATATAAATACGGTGCAGGTTTTCATTCGAATATACTTGCAAGTTCAAACCTCGTCCCTGACTTCAATGACATCGACAATGATGGAGACATGGACATCATCGGCCAGCAGACAACATGCGTTGGCACCTATGCCTATTATCGAAATAATTTAATTGAAGATGGGTATCCGTATGATTCACTCAACGACTATACTCTTGTAACCAATTCCTGGGGAAATTTTTTCCTCCGTCCGGGAGGATACCAGTATGCTGCTGTTGGTGGTTATCATATTTCATGTATTCAGACTACCGATGAATTCCCTTATCAACAGGAAGAAGCAGCTCGAAGAGATGATACTTACTCTGCACTTCGAACAATTGATCTTGATGGAGACGGAGATAAGGATGCGCTTGTCGGAGATTCACAAGCAATTAACCTGCTTGCTGTTTATAATAACGGAGATTCCACATATGCAGATATGAACTCTCAGGATACACTCTTTCCTTCTTATGATAATCCTTCACTCATCAAATCATTCCCTGCTCCTTCATTTGCAGATATGGACAATGATGGTATTACTGATCTGCTTGTCGGGAACTCTGAATTTGAAAACCGCCGGGGTATTAAGTGGTATAAAAACACAAATACAAACAGTGCACCTGTTTATGATTTTCAGACTGACTCTCTTTTCCAGCCGGGCATGATCGATGTTGGTGAAGCAGCTGCAGCCGTTTTTGCAGATATTGATGGTGACGGATTATCTGACATGGTGATCGGCAATAGCAGAAGTACTTTTAATTTCTCTCAGGAAAAAACAAATCTTACCTATTACAAAAACACAGGAACAGCAACAAATCCTGCATTTCAGTTTATCACAGATAATTTCGCATCGGCCGCATCACTTGGAATTCCGGGCCCGCTGCTTCCGGCATTTGGCGATATGGATGGTGACAACGACAAGGACATGATCCTGGGAACCTTCAATGGCACTTTGAATTACTTCACCAACAACAGTGGCACAGTCAGTTTTACTTCTGCCAATTATATGGGAATTGATGTGGGCAATGGCAGCACTCCGCAAATTATTGACGTAGACCGTGACGGAGTGCTCGACATTATTGTAGGCGAACAAAACGGTGTGCTCAATTATTACAGGAATACCGGCAGCACGATAAATCCGTTCTTCAGTTCCATTCCTACGGCAAACCCATTCGGGAATGTGAATGTGCAGGCACAATATTATGTTGACGGCTATTCAGTTCCGTTTCTGTATGACGACAGCGGCTCATACAAATTACTCGTTGCCAATATGGAAGGAAATATTCTTTTATTCGACAGCATTGACGGAAACCTTGGCGGAACATTTCATTTTGTCGATACTGTCTTCAGCAGGTATTTCGGTTACAGGTATGGTTTCAATTGCTCAGTCAGCGGGGCCGACCTGAATGATGACGGGCTCACAGATGTGCTGATCGGTTTGTATGGCGGCGGGGCACAGATTTATTACCAGGTGGATCCGTTACTTGGTGTGAATGAAATTGCAACACCGGCAACCTTTACGCTCTTCCCGAATCCGACTGCTGATGTGCTGAATATTACACTGCAGCAATTTAAAAGGAATCAGAATTATTCACTTTCACTTTTTAATTGTGTCGGACAACTTGTCTACCATACAAAAGCAGTGAAAGAAAAAATGCAGTTTGATGTTAGCTATTTCCCGGCTGGAATTTATTTAGTGCAACTGCAATCGGGAAATGGAAGTGTGAACAGGAAAGTTGTCATTGAGAAAAAAGATTGATTGCTTGAGATTTCAAGTAATCCTCAGGCGAAATTAACGACTCGGTGAAAAACGAAGTGCGCACTTCGTTTTCGCCTATATAAGGCATTCACTGATAAATTTATTTTAGAGAAGGCTTTTGTATATTTACCATTATCGATCGCGGCGAAAACCATGTTTCATGAAAACAAATATTTTTATCTCTAGCCTAGTATTTATTCTCACAAAAGCTTTCACTTGTACAGGTCAAAGCATGCCTCAGTTAATACCATTTAAAAAGGATTCATTATGGGGATATTGCAATAAAAATAAGCAAATAATAATTGAACCTAAATACAATGAAGTCGCTCTCTTCGAAAACGGATATGCACTTGTAAGAAAGAACGACAAATCTATAATTATTGATCCAAGCGGAAATGAAATTATACCCGCAAAATATGAAAGATTAAGAATAGAGGATAAAGATATTATTTCTGTTTTTCAATCTGGATGTAAATTTGGCGCTATCGATTTCTATGGAAAAGAAATTATTCCAGCTACATACGATCGCCTGGCATATTATAAGGAACATTTTATTTGTCTGAAAGGCACTACCTATTTCTTCTTTGACAAAAGAGGGAAATTATTAAGATCACATACTTATGATTTTAATCAATATGGTTCGATGAGCTTTGGTTTTGACAGCACTTTTTTGGGTGACGCTGTAAAAGTTTGGAAGAATAAGAAAGTCGGCTTGCTGAATTCAGACGGAGATGAAATTGTACCACCGAAATTCGATAACATTCAGGATCCGATGACCAATAAATTTATTCTTGTTAGCCTAAATGGAAAAACAGGAGTATATGATAGATCTGGCAAAATAATTCATGAAACGGATCTTGATGAAATTAGAATCGTTGATGCAAATGAAAAAGTACCGTCGAAAGCAATAATAAAAAAAGAAAATAGTTATGGATTAATCAATTTGTCAAATGGGAATATTTTAGTACCTGTTATATATAATAATATGGGACAGGTCTATTCAGGCATTTCAAATACATGGAATTATGCTGTGACAATAAATGGAAAAATGGGGCTATTAGATTCGATCGGCAATGTTCTTATTCCAATTAGCTATACGATGCAAGAAAATTTCTCTTTTCAAATTCATCCTGATTGCAAGAAAGAAAGTCGTTTGTATTGTGTTACATTGGGTAACAAAGTGGGAATGGTTGATGCAGAATCCAAAGAACGCATATCAATCATTTATGAATCTATTGATGACTTTTATTCTGGTTATGCTCGTGTAAAAAGAAATGGAAAATTTGGTTATGTTGACTTGAAAGGCAATGAGGCTATACCATGCAAATATGAAGAATTAGGTGGTGGCAAGGATGGGCTCATTGAGGTAAGGGTTAATCACATGTTAATTGGTTACGTAGATTTTAATGGCAAGGAATATTTCTAACCACATTAAATTCAATATGAATTTTCAGGATGTTCTTGCAAACTGCAAGCTGTTGCAGGCAAACTTAATTTCGACTGTTCTTGCCTACTGTCTCTTGCCAACTGGCTTACGACTGTTCCCCTACGCCAACGTCCGTTTCACTTCTTCCTGAACGTATCCTTCGATAATATCCTTTACCTGAATATCATTGAAGCCGTTGATGCTCAATCCGCATTCATAACCTGTTGCCACTTCCTTCACGTCATCCTTGAAACGTTTCAATGACGCCAACGTGCCGCTATGCACCACAATTCCATCGCGAACTATACGAACCTGTGTATTGCGTGTAACTTTTCCGTCCAGCACCATGCAACCTGCAATGGTACCTGCTTTCGGTATTTTAAATACTTCACGGATTTCAATGTTGCATACGATTTTCTCAACGAAATCAGGAGCCAGCATTCCTTCCATGGCAGCCTTCACTTCGTCGATGGCTTTATAAATTACTGAGTAAAGACGTATTTCAATTTCCTCTTGCTCGGCAAGTTTGCGTGCACTCGGTGAAGGGCGTACCTGGAATCCGATCACGATTGCATTCGATGCCGAAGCAAGCAACACATCACTTTCGCTAATTTGTCCGACTGATTTATGTATTACATTCACCTGTACTTCAGGCGTTGTTAATTTCAATAATGAATCACTGAGGGCTTCGATAGAACCATCAACGTCACCCTTTACGATCACGTTCAGTTCCTTGAAACTGCCGATGGCCAATCGTCTTCCGATTTCATCCAGCGTAATATGTTTGTGTGTGCGGATTCCCTGCTCACGCTGCAACTGCAAACGCTTGTTGGCAATGTCGCGTGCTTCGCGCTCGTCATCCATTACATGGAAAAGATCACCGGCCTGTGGAGCTCCTGTCATACCAAGAACCTGCACCGGTTGTGATGGACCCGCTTCGCGGATACGGTTTCCACGTTCGTTGAACAATGCCTTCACACGTCCGCTGTGCTTACCCGCGAGAAGAATATCTCCAACCTTCATTGTTCCATTTTGAACAAGAACAGTCATCACATAACCTCTTCCTTTGTCAAGCATGGATTCTATCACTGTTCCGTTGGCCCGCTTGTTAGGGTTAGCCTTCAGATCCAGAATTTCTGATTCCAGCAATACTTTATCTAATAACGAATCGACATTTGTTCCGAGTTTCGCACTGATCTCCTGGCTCTGGTATTTTCCGCCCCACTCTTCAACAAGAATATTCATCTTGCTGAGCTGTTCCTTTATGCGGTCCGGCGCTGCACCGGGTTTGTCGACTTTATTGAATGCAAACACAATTGGCACTGCTGCTGCCTGAGCATGATTAATTGCTTCGATGGTTTGAGGCATCACGCTGTCGTCGGCGGAGATCACAATGATTGCAACGTCAGTCACTTTTGCTCCACGTGCACGCATGGCAGTAAATGCTTCGTGACCCGGCGTATCGAGGAAGGTTATGTTCTTTCCATTTTCCAATTTCACTTCATATGCACCAATGTGCTGGGTGATTCCACCTGCTTCACCGGCTATTACATTCGCTTTGCGGATATAATCGAGTAAAGAAGTTTTTCCGTGGTCAACGTGACCCATCACGGTAACGATCGGAGCACGTGGTTTTAAGTCTTCTTGCTTGTCGGGCTCAATTTCAATAGACTCCTGCACATCAGCTGCAACGAATTCTACTTTGTAACCAAACTCTTCCGCAACTACAGTGAGCGTTTCCGCATCCAGTCGCTGGTTGATGGATACAAACATACCGAGCGACATACATGTTGAAATGATCTGCGTAACAGGAACGTCCATCATCTTGGACAGATCGTTTGCACTTACGAATTCAGTAACCTTGATTACCTTTTGTTCAGAACTTTGCTGGGCTTGCGCTTCTTTCTCTTCCATGCGCTCATCACGTCTTGCCCTGCGTTGTTTGGAAGATTTTGACTTGCCGCCTCCGCTGAGTCTTGCAAGTGTTGCTTTGATCTGATCCTGAATTTCCTTCTCAGTAGGTTCAGCACGTGGAGGTGCATTGTGCGCCGGGCGTGGACGTGCCTTATTGGGGCCGCCACCGGGACGCTGGAATCCCTGAAAATCTTTTTTCTTATTCTCGTCCGGAATTTGAACACCTCCCGCTTTGCGGTCAGTACGTTTGCGTTTTTTCTTTTCACGCTCTCCAAATGCAGACGACGAAGCAACAGGTTTTTTCTTGGGCTGTTCCTGTGGCAATTCAATTTTTCCGAAAATTTTCGGACCTGTCAGCTTATCAAATTGGACACGTGTAATCTCATCTTTCTGTTCCTCCTGAGGTGGTGGTGGAGTTACTTCCTCAGTAACTACCGGAGTTTCTGCAACAGGGGTTGATGCAACGACCTCTTCCTGTTTTACCTCAGCAACTTCTTCTTCCTCTTTTTTCTTTTTTGATGCCTTCTTCTTCGCAACTTTCTCTGCTGCTTCGGCTTCTTCTATTTCCTTTTTGGTAGGCTTTTTCTTTTTTCCTGTCTTTGAATCGGAAGCAGAAAGGTCAATTGTGCCTAACACCTTAGGCATTTCAATTTTATCTGCCTGTGCCTTGATCACTTCCGGCTCCTTTTTAACCTCGACCTTCTTCTCCGGCTTCTCCTCTTTCTTCTTCGGTTTTTCTTCGGCAGAGACTACAGCCGCACCCTTGTTCTTGATCAGTACTTCGCGAACATCTTCCTCCTGCTTCGGCTCAATCTTTGGTTTTACCTGTGCATCAAGTACAACAGGCACATCCTTTTTAACCTTTAATGCAGTGATTTGTGCGGCTTCTTCTTTTGCAGACTTGTCAGATGCAAATTCTTTCAGCAACAGTGAATACGCCTCCCCCGGCAGTTTGCCGTTGGGATTGCTGTCAATCTTGATTCCCTTCTTAGACAGGTAATCAACAATGTGATCCATGCTAAGATTGAATTCTTTGATTGCTTTACTAAGCCGTATTGTTTTTTCCTCGCTCATATTGTATTGAAGCAAAGATGGTGGTTTTGCCCCGATCTTTGTTTCTTTTTCTCAATTATTTCTTTACCGGAAACAGCGTCCGGCGTTATCACCAAATCCTTTATTTATTCGAATTCAACTTTCAGGATACGAATCACCTCTTTGATCGTTTCCTCTTCAAGATCTGTGCGTTTTACCAGGTCCTCAATCGGAATATCAATTACACTTTTTGCTGTATCGCAGCCAATTGATTTAAGCTCATCGATGATCCATGGCTCAATTTCGTCTGAAAATTCTTCCAGATCCACGTCTTCAGCATCATCTTCTGTATCCCGATATACATCAATCTGGTACCCGGTAAGTTTTCCTGCAAGTTTGATATTATGCCCGCCTTTTCCAATCGCCAAAGAAACCTGATCAGGTTTAAGGAAAACAGAAGCATGGTGCTTTTCATCGTCCAGCTTGATCGTCGTAATTTTCGCCGGAGACAAAGCTCTTGATATATACAATGGAAGATTGTTGGTGAAGTTGATGACGTCAATGTTCTCATTTCTCAGTTCACGTACGATACCGTGAATACGTGAACCCTTCATTCCAACGCATGCACCAACCGGATCAATTCTGTCATCATAACTTTCAACAGCAACTTTTGCACGTTCACCCGGTTCGCGGACAATTTTCTTGATAGTGATCAGTCCGTCAAAAACCTCAGGAACTTCCAGTTCAAATAAGCGCTCAAGGAACAATGGAGATGTTCTTGACAGGATGATCTTCGGCGTTGCATTCATCATTTCAACACGCAACACCACTGCACGTACGTTGTCACCTTTTTTGAAAAAATCAGACGGGATCTGCTCGCTTTTCGGAAGTATAAGTTCATTTCCGTCGTCATCCATGATGAGCGATTCTTTCTTCCATGTCTGGTAAACTTCACCGGTGATGATCTCACCGACTCTGTCTTTATATTTCTTGAAGATCCCCTCCTTCTCCAGTTCCTGCACACGTGCCATCAGATTCTGACGGGCAGCAAGAACGGCACGGCGTCCAAAGTCAGAGAAGCGAACTTCTTCGGCGAGGTCTTCCCCGATTTCGAAGTCAGGCTCTATCTTTACCGCTTCAGAATAAGGGATCTGTGTGGATTCATCGGTCACTTCCTCATCTGCAACGATGAGTCGGTTGCGGAATGCTTCCAGGTCACCCTTATCAGTGTTGATCACGATATCGAAGTTATCCGCAGTGCCGTATTTCTTTTTGATCATGCCACGGAAAACGTCTTCCAGGATGCTCATCATACTTGCGCGGTCAATGTTCTTCAGCTCTTTAAATTCTGAGAATGCGTCAACTAATTGTGAATGTTCCATGCTAACTTTGTTTACTTGTTATTTTGAAGTACTTGTCATTTTTTTCTAAAATTGCTTGCAGAACAAATCCTTTCCTCGCTCACCCTGACCCTAAAGGGCACTACGCGCGAGCTCTCCATAAAGAAAGGGCATCGCAAACTAATGTAGTATTTTACTGAAATTGAATACCACTTTTGTTTCCTTTATATCATTGAATGAAATGACGTGATCAAAGGTTTGAAAGGTATTTTTTCCGGCTCCCTTGAAGCGTTTCGTTTCGACGATCACGATTTCATTTTCTGTTGCTGATTTCAATGTTCCGTTCTGGCGAAGACCATCTTTCATCAAAACGCTGACTTCCTGACCGATCCTTTTTTCATACTGCTTCAATACTTTCAATGGCTCGTCCATTCCCGGAGATGATACTTCCAGTTCATGCGTTTCAAATATTGTCAGCAATTCAGGTTTTGATTCCAAAAAACGGCTTATTTCAGCACAATCTTCCAGTTTCAGGCCATTCGGATGATCTACAAAAACAGCGATTTTCGTGTAAGACGTCTTCACATCCACAAGAAAAGTGTCCGTTCCTTGTATTTTTTCCGCTATTGCCTGTCTTATTTGATCTTTCAGTTCCATTTTTGGGCAATTAAAAAGGGGACTGTGGTCCCCTTCGCAATGCATTAAATCGTGTGCAAATGTACATGAATTAGTGAATCATGCAAACAAAATATTTTCCCGCTAAACACAAAGCCATGCATCTCCTTTTTCAAATCTTAATGCATTTTTGGAGCTAACAATAAAACCCGTTAACCACGGAGAAAAAGGAGATCCACAGAGTGAACAGGTAAGAGAAGATCCAATTGGTCAGGACCAAATGTTCAATGTGCATCATTCGAAATTCGACATTAAATATTCGATATTTTAACCGGTATCTTTGTCCAAATTATTTGAAATGGAAACCACCCATACCACATACCTCGGCGAACTAAGAACCGAAGCAAAACATGTTAAGTCTGGCGAGATCTTAATAACAGATGCTCCTCCCGACAACCAGGGAAAAGGAGAATCATTTTCTCCAACAGATTTGCTGGCTACTTCACTAGGAAGTTGCATGTTAACTATCATGGGAATTGCTGCGCGCACACATAGCATCAACATGGACGGAACAAAAATAAAAGTTACGAAAGTGATGGCAGCGAATCCAAGACGCGTTTCAGAAGTGCACGTGATATTTGATATGCCGGAAAATAATTACACCGATAAAGAAAAAGCCATTCTTGAAAATGCAGCACGCACATGTCCGGTGGCGCTGAGCGTTCATCCTGATTTGAAGCAGGTACTGGTGTTTAATTACTGAAAAAAATAATTCCATGCTATGCTCTCTTACAATAATATTGTATTTTTGAAGAATGAATAATCAGATAGTCAATAAAGAGATTAATACCTATTTCAGTTTGCTTACACCATCACAGAAGGAATCAGTTTTAGGGCTTATAAAATCCTTTTTGAAAACCGACGAGCGTATCAGCAAGAAGCAATACAACAAAGAATTAAGTGCTGCTGAGAAGCGAATTGCAAAAGGAAAATCTGTCAGCCAGGAATCTTTGCAAAAGTCTGCAGGGCGATGGTGAAGAATAACCTGAATGTATTTTGGGATATAGAAGCCACGAAACACCTTCGGGAAATTTATAAGTATATAAAAAAGTCTTCTCCTGAAGGCGCAAAGAAAGTTCGTGACGAGATTTTTGATGTTATAAAAAAACTCCCAGCCAATCCTGAAATGTTTCCTGTTGATGACCTGAAGGAAAATAATGATGGCAACTACCGTGTTTTTTATATTTACAGTTACCGGATTGTCTACAAAATAACTCCCGACAGTATTTTAATTTTACGAGTCAGGCATACGAGCAGAGAACCTGAATCGTATTAAAAATAGAATTTTTATACAGATTCCTAACTACATCTTCAATATCTTCTTCAGCGTAATTCCATCCCCTGATTGAACGGTGAGTAAATAAATTCCCTCATCAAGAAACGTCTATTTTCAAGGATACCCATAAACAACAAAGGCGAACCGCCCCGTCCCGAAGTATCGGGATTTGGGCGATTCGCCTGAATATTTTTTAAAGAAAATTTTTAGCCCCTTGCTTCTTTGTGACTGGCAGGTTTTGAATGTTGTCCGTAAGCAGGGCATTTTTCATGCGACCGGCAAGATGTAAAAAGAACTGCCGCAGCAGCAAGAACAAGCGTAACCTGGAGGAATTTCTTCATTATTGTGGAGAATTGATAATCTCTAACGGATTATATTGGTAAATGTTTGATTCTGTAGATAATTCGCGGGACAAATGTATCTTTTTGATTGAATTGGCAACCAATCTGTATTCAATATTTTTGAACATCGGTTTTTTAGCGAAATTTGCAAACAGACACTGATGAATTTGCATTTATAAGACATGAGCGAGGTACAACCTAATATTGAAAAAAGCTGGAAGGCAAGTTTAAAGGATGAATTTCATGCTCCATATTTTTCTCTGCTGAAGGAGTTTTTGGTAAGTGAAAAACTGAAGAACAAAACCATTTATCCTCCGGGAAAGAAAATATTTTCTGCCTTTGATCATACCTCATTCGACAACGTAAAAGTGGTTTTGCTTGGACAGGATCCTTATCATGGAACAGGCCAGGCTCATGGGCTGTCATTTTCTGTGCCTGATGGAATAAAACCTCCGCCTTCGCTAGGGAATATTTTCAAAGAGATGAATACAGACCTCGGAATTCCGATTCCCAAAAAAGGAAATCTGGAAAAATGGGCTGATCAGGGCGTATTATTACTCAATGCAACGTTGACAGTGCAGGCCAATAATCCGGGAAGCCATCAGAAAAAAGGATGGGAACAATTTACAGATGCCGTTATCAAAACCATTTCGGAAAAGAAAAAGGGGGTTGTGTTCTTGTTGTGGGGGAATTTTGCGAAGAAGAAAGCTGAACTGATCGACACAAAAAAACACTTCGTGCTTACTGCTGCCCACCCATCCCCGCTGGCCGGCGGCGCATTTTTCGGATGCAAACATTTCTCTAAGACAAATGAATTATTGAAACAACAAGGCCTTGAGCCGATTGACTGGAGTCTTGAATAACTCGTTCCGGAATACGTTATCAGTTATTCGTTATCCGTTATTTTGCAACAACATTACTATTTTAGTTTGCCAGTGAATAAATATTCAGGGTTTTCATTTAGGGTTACAGCGTTGCTCATCCTTATAGCCCTGCCTTATTATTCCTTCGGCCAGAAAAAATATTCACTTAATCTGCAATTAACTGACGCCATTCATTCAAGGGAATATGACGGAATTAAAAAACAACTGCTTTCGTCTGTAACCTTTAAAGATTCCATTTCACTTCGCCGCGAATTGCAAAAGGCAATTCTTAAACTTCAGGGTAACGGTTACCTTTCATCCTCTATTGATAGCATCCATTCAGATACTTCATCTTACACGGCTTATTTGTTCTTAGGAGACAAATACAAATGGGCAAAACTCGGTAAAGGAAATGTTGATGATGCAATGCTGGGCGGAACCGGCTTCAGGTCAAAATTATATAGAGAGAAAACTTTCCGCTTTGACCAGCTTGCGAAAATGGAAAACAACATCATCATCAATTGTGAGAACAACGGTTATCCTTTTGCATCAGTCAAACTTGACAGCATTTCGATTTCGGAAAACATGATACATGCCAGTCTGAACGTTGACAAAAACAGATTTTGCAAAATAGACAGCGTGATCATGAAAGGTAAAGACGTTGTTGCTCCTGTTTATATTTACAATTACATCGGTATCAAGCCGGGCGTTGTTTACAATGAATCAAAGGTGACGCGCATTAGCACGAGGTTGAAGGAACTTCCGTTTGTTTCTGAGTCAAGATCAAATGAAATTGTCTTTGATGAGAAGCATACGAAGCTTCTGCTCTATCTGGAACCGAGGAAAGCAAGCCAGTTTGACGGCGTGCTCGGAGTTGCACCCGACAATACCGGAAAAATAATCCTTACCGGCGAGGCACACCTCAAACTGCAAAATGCACTCAGGCGCGGAGAAGTGATTGAACTGAACTGGAAACAACTTGCGGCAAAAACACAAGACCTGAAAGTACATGCACTTTACCCTTATCTGTTCAATACTCCGCTGGGCATTGACGGAAACCTGTCCATTTACAAACAGGATACAACCTATATTGATGTGATCAAGAATCTTGGCGTGCAGTATATGTTCAATGGCACCAACTTCATCAAAGCATTTGTGAATGATAAAGAAAGTACATTGCTGAGTACAAAGGGGCTGGAATCGCAAACGGTGCTTCCTGCTTATGCAGACATCACAACCACCTCTTACGGCCTGACAATACATTTCGAAAAACTGGACTACCGTTTTAATCCGAGAAAAGGATTCTTGATTGAAACATCACCAAGCACCGGTAACAGAGTGATCAAAAAAAATGGCGACCTCAATCCTGTGATCTATGACAGCTTGAAACTTCGCGCCACACAATACCATTTTGACTTCGCCGGTGATTATTTTATTCCAATCAGTCAGCGGCAGGTAATCAATATCGGAAACAAAAGCGGATATGTTTACAGTCCTGACCTGTTCACGAATGAACTCTTCAGGATCGGCGGACTAAAAACGTTACGCGGATTTGATGAAGAAAGCATCCATGCATCTTTATTCACCATCGGAAAAATTGAATACCGATATCTCCTTGAACAGAATTCCTTCCTGTTTGCTTTTTACAATCAGGCATGGTATGAAAACAAAAGCCGTGGGGAAGTGATTGACAGAACAGATACACCTTACGGTTTTGGCGCAGGGATCAATTTCGAAACTAAACTTGGCATTATGAGTGTGAGTTACGCGCTGGGAAAGCAGTTTGATAATCCGTTGTATTTTCGAAACGGGAAAGTGCATTTTGGCATCATCAGTTATTTCTAACCAGCCGAAATCCGTCATTAAGTCATTGATAACAGCCGTCATTGGGTCATTAAAAAAAGCAGCCGTCATTAGGTCATTGAAGGAAATCCGTCATTTAGAAACAGCCGTCATTAGGTCATTAGGTCAATAGTCATTGAGTATGATGCAGTACCATTCTGAAGTGCTGAATGTTGGCTTCAATGAACATTTCGCCTTCGGCAACAAAACCTTCTCTTTCATAAAACCTCATTGCTGTTATCTGCGCATTCATATAGACCCTTTTTCCAAGTGGAATTACGTCTTCAAGCACCTTCAGCAATACAGCTCTTCCTGCTTTTGCATTTCTGAATTCCTTCAATACAGCAAAACGTTCCAGCTTTATTCCGTCTTTGGTAATCCTCCAGCGTGCAGTGCCTACCGGTTTCTCATCTACAAATACAAGGTAATGAATGGATGATTGTTCAAACTCATCATACTCTTCCTCTTTATCTACCTGTTGTTCTTCAACAAATACTTTTTGACGGATGGCGAAGGCAGTATCCATCCATTTTTTATCAGAAAAGGAAAAAGAGATAGCGAGATTCATGTGCTGATTATTTATGTTGCAAATAAACAATGAAAATCAGAATAGAGGTGAAATGAGAAAAAATAATCGCGAAATGCCAGTTGTGTCTATTTTTTAATGCGAAATTTAAATAGATGAAAATGTATTGGCAATTACTTCTTTCCTGATATCCTCAATGATTTTTCTGATTAATACTAGTGTCGTGAACAATTTCAGGTTTTCCAATTCGTTAAAAGCCAGAGCCATTCTACCACATGGGAGCATAGAACACATACTTAAACCTGGCATTGGATTTCTATGTGAACTATGTGCATATGTGGTGATTTTTAAAACAATTAAGTAAAGCAAATCCACTTCACCACATAGGCACATAGAACACATAGAAAAAATCCCGATAAAAATACTGTTTTGACATTCCTGTGATTCGCTTCTTCAAATGCTTCTTACTTTCGCGCCATGAATTTAAAGAATGATTTGATCCTCCGCGCTGCAAGAGGGGAGAAAACTGAACGTACGCCTGTCTGGCTCATGCGGCAGGCAGGACGGATTCTTCCTGAATACAGAAAAGTTCGCGAGCATGCGGGAGGATTTAAGACGATGGTAAAAACGCCGGCACTGGCGGCAGAAGTTACGTTACAGCCGGTGGATATTCTGGGTGTAGATGCAGCCATTATTTTTTCAGATATCCTTGTTATCCCTGAAGCCATGGGATTGAACTATGAGGTGATTGAAAGCAAAGGACCATGGTTTGAAAAAACCATTCAATCGAAAAAAGACGTTGATGCCCTGAAGGTCGCTGAAGGAAATGACCTTCAATATGTACTTGATGCCATTTCGCTCACAAAAAAAGAGTTGAACGGCAAGGTTCCGCTGATTGGTTTTGCCGGAGCTCCGTGGACCATTCTCTCCTACATGATTGAAGGCCGAGGGAGCAAGACCTTTTCCAACGCAAAAAAATTCCTCTACACAGAACCTGCATTGGCTCATCAGCTTTTAGAGAAAATAGCGCTGAGCACAATCAATTACCTTAAGGCACAAATCGAAGCCGGTGCTGACCTGGTACAGCTCTTTGACTCCTGGGCGGGAATATTATCTCCGGAACAATACAATGAATTCTCGTTGAAATACATTTCTATGATTTGTGACGCAGTTGGGAAAATGAAAAACGGGAATTCCCAAACACCTCCTATTATCGTTTTTGCGAAGGGAGCATTTTTCGCGCGCGAAGACATGGGAAAACTGAACTGCGATGTGATCGGACTTGACTGGAACATGGAAATTACTGAAAGCCGTAAACTGATTGGTAATTCGAAGACCCTTCAGGGAAATATGGACCCTTGCCTTTTATATTCAGATGATGCAACAATTGTATCACAAACTAAAAAAATGCTGACTGCGTTTGGCCCGCATCGCCACATTGCAAATCTGGGTCATGGTTTGTATCCTGATATCCGGAAAGAAAAAGTAAAGCTGTTTATTGATACAGTAAAAAACTTCCGGCACGGCTCTTAACTGTTGACTATAGAAAATGCAAAAGCCCCTGCAATATTTTTTGCAAGGGCTTTTACCTTTTGAATTCTAACTATATCAAAAATTGAAATTAAGTCCGACGCGTATAATTGAGATGTCATAGCCAAGTTCAGCAAATGCGCCGAAAAATTTTGCGAAATTGTATTTTGCTCCGATAAAAACTCCTTTTACAGCGCTTGCTGAAGCTCTATTCGTATAATAATATCTATTATACGTGCTGTAATAATAATCATTATAGGTATCAGTATATTTATTAATTCTCACGCCGAGTACAATTCCGGCATAAGGATCAAACTTATTATTTTTGTCCTTAAGAATAGTAAGATGGTAGGTACCCCGAGCAGCGATAATATAATTAGTCCAGGTTGCTTTGTAATCTCCGTAACTGGCCGGGTAAGTATAAGTACTGGTTTTAAGTCCAACAATTCCACCAATTCCGATTGTGCCCGGGCCAACCTCTCCAAAAGTTCCATGGTCGTAAAGTAATGTAAAGGCAGGAAGATTAACTGCATTATTATAATAGGCATAATTAACACCTAATCCTATTGATAAACCAATGGTATTATCTCCTTTATCAAAAGCTGGAGCATTTTGCGCATTGGAAACTGAAGAGAAGAGCAGGCCAGAAAGCAGCACTGCAACATTTTTTAGTGTGGTTTTTTTCATTTTGTTCGATGGTTTAATTTGTTCAATGTGTTTTTCCGGTACAAAAGTAATAAGAAATCCATTCAACCAACCCTTCCCCACTGAAACTCTCCACGCATCAAAGTTGAAAGCTTTTTATTGATCATTAAGTTTTCCTGTTTTTGCAAATGAGGATCTTCTGCCAGGGTTTTCATAGCTGCATCGCGGGCTGCCTGGAGGATACTGCCATCGCGGGCAAGGTCTGCGATCTTTAATTCAAGGTTGCCGCTTTGTTGTGTACCTTCAATATCACCTGCTCCCCGGAGCTCCAGATCGACTTCAGCAATTTTAAATCCGTCATTGGTGCTGCACATGGTTTTGATTCGTCGGTAAGAATCCTGTCCCAAGCCATCCTTTGTCATGAGTATACAATAGGATTGTGAAGCTCCCCTTCCTACCCTACCCCGTAACTGGTGCAACTGAGACAAGCCAAAACGTTCTGCACTTTCGATGATCATCACGCTTGCATTCGGGACATTCACCCCTACTTCAATCACTGTTGTTGCCACCATAATATTTGTTTCACCTCTCACAAAGCGCTGCATTTCAAATTCCTTATCCTTCGATTTCATTTTACCATGCACGATACTCACTTTGTATTCCGGCATTGGAAAATCATGGCAGATGGCGGCATACCCTTCTTCGAGGTTTTTCAGGTCGAGCTTTGAAGACTCTTCAATCAGCGGATAAACAATATAAATCTGCCTGCCTTCTTTGATTTGCTTTTTTAAAAATCCCCAGAGTGCTAAACGATGAGCATCTGTCCGGTGTTCAGTTTTTATCGGCTTTCTTCCCGGAGGCAATTCATCAATTACTGAAACATCAAGGTCGCCATACAAGGTCATTGCCAGCGTCCTTGGAATTGGTGTTGCTGTCATTACCAGCACATGTGGAGAAGCCCGCTGCTCGTTGTCAGGATTTTTACTCCAGAGTTTTGCCCGCTGCTGAACTCCAAAGCGGTGTTGTTCATCGATGATTGAAATCCCGAGGTTTTTAAACTGCACATTGTCCTCAATCAAAGCATGGGTGCCAATCAGGATATTTATATTCCCGTTTTGCAATTCTTCATGAATGATCTTCCGCTGCGATTTTTTTGTTGAACCTGTTAGCATGGCCACATTCACATTCATTCCTTTCAACATCTCAGCAATTGTTTCCCCATGTTGTGATGCCAGTATTTCAGTTGGCGCCATCAGGCATGCCTGGTAACCATTGTCTATAGCAATCAGCATGGAGAGTAACGCCACCACCGTTTTTCCGCTGCCTACATCTCCCTGCAGCAACCGGTTCATTTGTCTGCCGGAACCGCAGTCAGTGCGGATTTCACGGATCACTCTCTTCTGCGCTTCTGTGAGTGCGAAGGGAAGTTTCTCTTTGTAAAACTGATTGAAGAAATCGCCGACCCTTTCAAATTTTTTCCCGTTGAATTTTTCGGTGCGGATCACTTTATTGATCAAGAGTTTCATTTGCAGAAAATAGAACTCTTCAAACTTCAGCCGGAATGTCGCCTTCTGCAATTTCTCATTACTTTCAGGCAGGTGAATATTGACATGCGCTTCATGACGATTCATTAAACGCAAACCTTCAATTATATCTGATGAAAGCACTTCCGAAATCCTGGGTAGTTGCTGCTGTAACGTTTTCTGAAGGCGCAGCATTCCCCTACTGTCAAGGCCGCGCGATTTTAATTTTTCTGAAGTGTTGTAAACTGCCTGCAACGATGAAGCAACATGCTTTTCGGCCTCCGAAGCAAGTTCCATTTCAGGATGCGGCATGTTCAGTTTTCCATTGAAAGAAGTTACCCTTCCGAAGATGATGTACTCCTTGTTTAACTGTAACGAATCTTTCAGCCATTTTATACCTGCAAACCAGACAAGCTCCAGAGAACCTGTTTCATCCTGAATCTTCCCAACCAGACGCTTGGTCCTCTTTTCTCCCATCATCACAATACTCACCAGCTTCCCGCGCACCTGTACATATGGCAGATCAGCATTCACCTCTTTGACCTTGTAAAATTTTGTTCGGTCAACATATCGGAATGGATAATAGGTAAGCAGGTCACCGAACGTAAAAATCCCCGCTTCCTTCTTCAGCAAATCGGCACGCTGCGGCCCGACACCTTTCAGGTATTCAATGGGGGTAGAAAAAAAATCGGGCTGTGCCATGTGGTACGAAATACGAATATTTACGAATTTACCAATGAACCTACTACTTTTCGAAATACGCAGCGAAGTTTCGGAGTGCGAAGATACCAATCAATCCATTCCTGAAAGAAATTTGAATAGCGCCGATGGAGTATCTAAAAACCAAATGAAATAAAAAAAAAAGTCCTCTATTAACTTTCATTGGCAATCAACCAA
>CAYHHK010000080.1:14172-18547 GCA_964356415.1 uncultured Flavobacteriales bacterium | reverse complement strand
GCGAATGCAGATATTGAAGCGAATTTTTTCTTCTCGGGATTTGAGAGGTTTTGAGTTGGGGATTAATCAAATGAATAATTGACTTATTTATTTGAGTCATAGTTTTCCACATTTTGAAATCCAAATGAGGAAAGAACCATTGTTTTCCTTCTTAGAATTAATAAGAAAATTTCAATTACCTAATATTACCTGTTTGCCTGCTTCAATCAAGGGCTTTCCTTTCCTCACTCCCCCAATTGCTCACTAATTTGGGAAAGTACCTTATTGGCAAGAATTGATGCAATTTTTTGAAATTTTCTTTGATCATTTTTTCTGTGATAGAATATTTTAAAAGATGATTCAGGTGAATTCAAATTATCGCTCATAAAATTAAATTCTATACGACTAAAATCGATTGAGAACTTTACCTTAACACTAAACTCCTTGTCTTCAGTTTTTAGAAATGAATCCCAGTGAATATCAAAGCTTATCATTTTAGCCCAAACTCCTGACTGTGTAACCAATCGCTTTATAATTTTAACTGCATCTACTGAATTTGGCGTAGAACCTCGATTATGCATTTTTTGTTCGCTGCCACTATTGGAATAGCATGTAATTGTCTTTTTAAAGAATAATTCATCAAATTGATTTAATTTAGCAAATATTTCTTTCAATAATGGTTCGATAGACTCTTCAAAAATCCCCAAGATTGTTGTTGAATCATATATTATTTTTTGGGATTCTTGTTCAAGTCGGATTTTTAAAAGTGAAATTCGCTTATCAATATCGTCTGATTCTTCAATATCCTCTCCTCTAGCACCCCTTAAAAAAAGTTGCAGTGAATTTATAAGTTGTTCTCCCACATAATTTGTAAAAGATGAAATATTTCCACCATCTGCAACTTGAAGAGCTTGAAAATATTCCTTCTTTTCTTGGGTTTTAATAATCACAGGTGGAAATCCACTTTTCATTAATATAAGATTCATAATAATGCGTGCAATTCTTCCATTGCCATCATCGAAAGGATGAATCCTAATAAACTTATAATGAAACTCTGAAGCTATAGTTAATGCATGTGTTTTCTTGTCATTAGAAACATTTTCAAACCAGTCCATCAAATCATTCATTAAAGCAGGAGTTTCTTCAGGAGTAGCAAAATAAAATATCTCACCTGTTACGGTTTGGACGTGATTGGGAGTCTTTTTGTATCGCCCTATTTCAATTCGTTTTATTGATGGCTCACCACTAGGAGTAATTGCAGGCCTCTCATAGGGTTCATGCAATATGATTTCATGAAGCTCACGTATAAATGCTTCAGTTAAAGGACGCTTATTTTTGATTATATCATCCAGTAATAATATTGCTTCATTATGCCCCTTTAGGTCAAGGTGATCTTTAAGCGGCTTACCTTCAGCTGTGATGCCATGCAATAAGAAAGATTTTGTTTCGCCAAATGTTAAACTATTCCCTTCCAAATTGTTTGAGTGAAAATTCCAATCAAGGCGAAACTTTTGCATAATTCTTTTTTCAGTTTCGATGTCAATCGGTCGCAATTCATCAATTTCCTTTTTAAGCAAGTCAATTTTTTGTATATTCTCTTCTACGTCCATGTGATTCAAAATTATTATCAAAACTATTCAAAAAAACTGACATAATATCAATCTGATAAAACCCATTCCAAAATAAAATCAAAATAAAAATAGAGATCTGCTTAACTTAAATATTCTTACGAAAAAACAATCTCCTCAACTACCTCCGCTCCTGCTTCTTCATTCAACAGGTCTTTGATCTTGTCGCGGGAGTTGAATAGCTCTTCACGCAAAGATGCAGAGTTGAGGTAAACGAAAAGCTTTTTGTTCCGGAAAATGAGCTCCGTGGTTCTGTGTGCTACGGCTACACCCATTATTTTTTCCCAGGACGTGATCATCTTCTTCTGGCGGAATTTCTGGTCGAGATGAAAAGATTGAAGCATTTCATCAAGCGCATCCTTCATTGACTGGTCGTTGTGTTTACGCGGGCTCATGGGCGGCTGGGAGAGGATTGCTTTTTACGAAACCATTTGTTACTTCAAACACCCTGATGGGAATGCCGATATCATGAAATATTTTCTGAACACGTTCAGGATGCGTATCGCTGATAAACAACTGACCAAAATTATCGCGGCTCACAAGCTCCATCAACCGTTTCACTCGTGAATCGTCTAGCTTGTCGAAAATATCATCCAGCAAAAGAATGGGTTTCACTCCGGTTACTTCCCTGATAAATTGAAATTGGGCAAGCTTCAGAGCAATCAAAAAGGATTTTTGCTGCCCTTGCGAAGCGAACCGTTTAACCGGATAAGCTCCTGAAGTGAATACCAGGTCGTCCTTGTGAATCCCCTTAGTGGTATATTGCATGTACCTGTCTTTCTCGAGCGATGATGAAAGGGTTGCAGCAAAATTCCCTGCTTCGAGGTGAGATTCATAAACGATTGATACTTCCTCTTTGGCCTCAGTAATGTAATTGTAGTGCTGCTGAAAAATAGGACTGAAACGGGAGATGAATTCATGCCGCTTTACAAATAAATGATCTGCCAGCGGAACCAGCTGGTCATCCCATATCTCCAGTGATGCCACGTCAAAACTGCGGCTGAGGGCAAACTGTTTCAGCAATGCATTCCTGTGGGCTACTATCTTGTTGTAACTGATAAGGTCGTTGAGGTATGACTTATCATATTGTGAAATGATGCTGTCAATGAATTTCCTACGCTCCTCACTTCCTTCAGTGATTAGCATGGAATCAACCGGCGAGATCATCACCACCGGCAACAAGCCAATGTGATCTGCAAGCCGTTCATACTCTTTGTTGTTGCGCTTGAAAACCTTTCGCTGGCCGCGTTTGAGTCCGCAGTGGATTAACTCCTCCACTCCATTGAGGTTATAAGTTCCCTGCACAAGCATAAACTCCGCCCCATGCATGATGTTCTGGTTGTCGGCAGGATTGAAATAACTTTTACAAAGTGAAAGATAATGTATGGCATCAAGCAGGTTAGTCTTACCCGACCCATTGTCACCAACAAAAGCATTGGCCTCACTGCTGAATTCAAGGCCTGCTTCAGGGTAATTTTTAAAATTTATAAGGGAAAGTTTGCTTAGATGCATTGGGTACAAATATACTAAAGGGCGGTACGAAACGCGAAATACTTCGAATTTTCGAATCACGAATCATCCAATGGACGCTCTAAATTCAAAGTGGGTTATATTCATTTTTAACATGATTAACCCTTCGCAGATTCGCAGGCTTTCGCGTTTCGCACCACCGCAGATTCGCGGGCTCTCATTATTATTGCCGCTAGGGGTTGGATATTTGTAAATTCGTCTCATTTCGAACTTAGCACGAAAAATATTTCATATTTAATTTCGTTCTTTGAAAAATAAATACATTAAGTGAAACTGTCTGGAATAATCCTTGTATTTCTTTTTGCCCTTCACCTCTCCCCTGCTTTCTCACAGGGAAGTGCGCAAACTTTGGTTTTCCAGTACAAGGATTCCCTGAACCACCTCGCCCATAGCATGCAACGTGGAGAAAATGATTCGGCGAGGTTTGCATCTGCATCGGTTTATTATTCCATCCTCAATTTTATCCTTTCCGACTCTTCCAGCTTCAATGCTTCCTTTGATTCCATTCCGAACCTTTCAGTTAAAACTTCCCCTGACCTTGCATTCAGGCTGTACTCCTGGGTCACCTCGAACTATTCAGGATCTTTTTACCGGTACTTTGGTTTTGTGCAAACACATAAAAATAAAAAAGTGAACTTGTTTCCCTTGCACGATTCTACCGATGTGATTGAAAAACCATTGAGCAAAAAACTGAAAGCCGATCACTGGTACGGAGCTATTTACTATAGCATCATTCTGAGTGAAAGAAAAGGCAAAAAGTATTACACGCTGCTGGGCTGGAAAGGGAAAAATGAATTGCTCACACAAAAAGTAATAGAGGTCATGACCTTTGATGGTGGCAAACCGACTTTTGGCTTGCCTGTATTCAAAGCAAACAACATCTACAATAACAGGGTGATATTTGAATTCACCTCGCAGGCAGTGATGAGTTTAAAATACATGCATGATAAAAAAACATTCGTTTTTGATCACATCAGCAAATCGTCACTTACAGGTATCACAGGCCCTGACGGGACATATGACTCTTTTAAATATGTGAAAGATCATTGGGAGTTTATTGAGGACATCGATGTAGACAATGGATTTGTTCCGAAGAAGAAAGAGGTGAAGCTTTTCAGGGACGGAGATCTGGTTCATTAGTTGATTAGTTAATAAAGTTGACTGGTTGATTTATTGAAACTACTGTTAATTTTATCCTCGTTTATAATGACCTAATGACCTAATGACCTAATGACCTA
>CAYHHK010000080.1:8641-14072 GCA_964356415.1 uncultured Flavobacteriales bacterium | reverse complement strand
TAATGACCTAATGACCTAATGACCTAATGACCTATTGAACTATTAAACCAACAATGCTCCTACCCTACTATCAGGATGTACTCACCGAAGCCGGTTGCGATGAAGCCGGTCGCGGATGCCTTGCAGGTCCTGTATTTGCAGCTGCTGTTATCCTTCCGAAAGATTTCCAACACCCTTTCCTGAATGATTCCAAGCAACTCTCACATGGTCAACGCAATGAACTAAGGCCTGTTATAGAGAAAGAAGCTATTGCCTGGGCAGTGGCGCAAGTGGATCATCTTGAAATCGACGAGATCAACATCCTGAATGCTTCTTTCCTGGCCATGCACAGAGCGTTGGATAAACTAAAGGTCAATCCGCAACTTCTTATCATTGACGGCAACCGTTTTAAAAAATACAAAGACATTCCTCATCAATGTATTGTGGAAGGGGACGCAAAATATGCCAGCATTGCAGCAGCTTCAGTTCTTGCAAAAACCTATCGTGATGATCTCATGCTAAAGTTGCACAGCAAATATCCAATGTATCACTGGGACAAAAACAAAGGTTATGGTACAGCGCTGCATCGCAAGGCAATTGAGCAGCATGGAATAAATAAATTCCACAGGAAGAGTTTCCGCTTAGTGGCTGCTCCATTGGAGTTGAAATCTTAATGACTACTGAGAGACCTTTCGAAAATCACTTTTCCGAAATCATTTACATGCCTTTTCAAATCATCGTTATCGATAGAATTGAAGTTCAATAAATCAAAAAAATAGGGTTGTGTGGTGTGCTCATTAAGTTCAGCACTGATGTCAGCGGTTAATTTGAAACTGACATCGCTTCCAAACAAAGCAATATCAACATCGCTTCCGTTTTTGTAATTGCCAATGGCCCTGCTTCCGAAAATGACAGCTTTTTCAATTTCCGGGTGAGGTGCAATTTTCCCAACAATTACTTTTAGAGCAGCTTCAGTTAACCCAAACTGATTCATGTCATCTTCTTTAAAGAACCATATACTCCTTCCAATGCCTGAAAATACTTTTCACGAATCAGTTTCATGGCAGCCGCAGCATTTGTTTCGTTGTATGTATGACTCATCAGATTCCTCTTGTCAAACATATCTAGCCACGTTTCGCCGTCAACAATCAGTTGCACACTAAAAGCTTCTTTTATAACATCCCTCGGGTAACTCACAACCATGTCTTTTGACTCAAGAAAGTCCTTCAATGTTTTCCATCCGAGTTCAAAGGTAAATTCAAATGCCTGGACTATACCTGCTATTTCAAGTTTTGAAGGCGACGGGATCGCAATGGATTCTGCAAGAAACAAATATGATTTCTCAAAATTATGAAAGCGCTGTTTCCAGCGATTATCTTTGTCATTGCTCAATTTATATCCCTGTATAATTAAATGGCGTAATGGCGATCAGCTCCTTTTTCACGCCGTCTTTTACATCAAGTGTTGAAATGAATGAATGAATTTTTTCTTTTGTTATTTTTTCATTCGTTCTTGTAAGCTCTTTCAACTTCTCATATGGGTGTGGATAATTTTCCCTTCGTAATATAGTCTGAATAGCTTCAGCAACTACGGCCCAGTTGTTTTCGAGGTCTGCATCAAGGGCAGCGCGGTTCACCTTTATTTTCTTCAGTCCCTTAAGAAGAGATTTTAATGCGATGAGCGTATGTGCAAACGGAACGCCCACATTTCGCAACACAGTGGAGTCGGTCAGGTCCCTTTGCAGCCGCGAAATGGGAAGCTTTGCAGAAAGATGTTCGAACAAAGCATTTGCCATTCCCAGGTTCCCTTCTGAGTTTTCAAAATCAATCGGATTTACTTTATGAGGCATTGCCGACGATCCGGTTTCTCCCGCTTTTATTTCTTGCTTGAAATAATCCATGGATATGTATGTCCAGATGTCTCTGTTAAAATCAATTAAAATATTGTTGATGCGTTTCATCACATCAAAAAGCGCACAAAGATTATCGTAGTGCTCTATCTGGGTAGTGGATTGCTGACGAATGAGGCCCAGCTTGTTCTTCACAAACTGATTGGCAAATTCTTTCCAGTCAATTTGCGGATAAGCCACTTTGTGGGCATTGAAATTTCCGCTGGCGCCACCAAATTTTGCAGTGAATGGAATTTGTTTCAGTAAAGCGACCTGATTGCCAAGCCGTTCTAAAAACACTTTCATTTCTTTCCCAAGACGTGTTGGTGATGCCGGTTGACCATGGGTGCGGGAAAGCATGGCAATGTCCTTCCATTCATCTGAAACTTGTCCGATTGCCGCAATTACCTCATCAAGTTTTGGCAAATAAATTTCCTCCACACAGTTTTTTATCGCAAGAGGAAAAGCAGTATTGTTAATGTCTTGTGATGTAAGGCCGAAATGCACAAATTCCACCAAAACACTCATTCCGGCATCAGCAATTTGCTTTTTTACAAAGTATTCAACCGCTTTTACATCATGGTTAGTGGTCTTCTCAGTTTCCTTGATCTCGTTTGCAAATTCAGGTGAAAAAGCCCGGTAAATATTCCTTAGCCTTTCAAACTTTGTGGAATCTGCGTTGTTTAGTTCAGGAAGCGGAATTTCACATAAGGCAATGAAATATTCCACCTCAACCAGCAGACGGTACCTGATAAGTGAGGATTCTGAAAAATAACCCGAAAGTTCCTGTGTCTGGCTCCTATACCTGCCATCAACCGGAGAAATTGCGTTTAGTGAATTTATTTCCATTCTGAAATTGTGCCGCGAAGATAGTTTCTTGAAGCTTACAATAAAAAGAAAAGGCAATCGTCTTTATGTGCATTAAAAGAAAGCAAATATTTTATTCAATGCAAAGATTCAATAGTTTTGCCGCCCCAATTGGAAATCCCTGAAAACGATTCAGGATTCATAAAGACCAGAGACAACCACAACACATATGAAAAAGATAATTTTCTTATCCTGCCTGCTGCTTTCTTCAGCGTTTTTTGCAGGTGCACAATCCTCCGAAACATCCTCCACATTAACACTTCAGCAGGCCATTGAGTATGCTTACACCCATCAGAGCGCCTATCTCAATGCAGTTCTGGACGAACAGATCTCGGCTGCCCATGTAAAAGAAATTGTAGGTATCGGACTTCCGCAAGTAAGCGGAAGTTTTGATGTAAAGGACTTTGTAGAGATCCCAACTTCCTTTATTCCCGGAGAGTTTTTCGGCGGAGAAAGCGGAAGTTACGTTCCTGTAAAATTTGGAACCCGCTACCAGGCATCTGCAGGAATCAATGCCTCGCAGCTTGTATTCGATCCTACCTACTTGATCGGCGTAAAAGCTACCAAAGGTTTACGCGAACTTGCCAGTAAAAATACGCAGCGCACAAAAATTGAAACTGCAGTTTCTGTATCAAAGGCTTATTATAATGTGCTCGTCAGCAGGGAAAGGATGGCTCTCCTCGATGCTAATTTAATTCGTGTAAAGAAGTTGAAAGATGATACACAGGCTTTGTATGACAATGGCTTTGTAGAAAAACTTGACCTCGACAGGATCACGCTGGCATATAACAACCTCGTTTCAGAACGTGAAAATGTTGCCCGCCTCCTCACCCTCGGAGAATATCTGCTGAAGTACCAGATCGGCATGGACATCTATTCAGGAATTACGCTTGCCGATTCTTTGAATGATGAGCAGGTCAGAAACATCTCTGTGAGTGCAGAAAAACCCAATGTGAAAAACAGAATTGAATATTCTCTTATGGAGACGAATAAGAACCTTCAGGGCTTGAATGTAAAGCGCTATAAGGCAGGCTACATTCCAAGCCTTTTTGCTTACGGAGCTGTGAGCGCAAATGCTTCAAGATCCAAGTTTGACATCTTCGATACGAGCAAGCGTTGGTACCCAACCGGCATCATTGGAGGAACCTTACAATGGAATCTGTTTGACGGATTCCAGCGTGAGAAAAAAATGAAACAGGCAAGCCTTGAGTTGAAGAAGGCTGATCTTTCACTGATAAATACCGCCAATGCACTTGCAATGGAAGCAGAAAGCAGCAGGACCAATCTCCTCAATGCCATCTCTTCCCTCAATGCACAGAAAAAGAACCTTGAGCTGGCAAATGATGTTGTTCGTATTTCAAAATTAAAATACGATCAGGGCGTGGGTTCAAATCTTGAAGTGATCAATGCTGAAACTTCAATGAAAGAAGCACTCACCAATTATTACAGTGCACTCTATGATGCACTTGTTGCCAAGGTGGACCTTGACAAGGCAATGGGAACAATCAAATAAACAAACACAAAGAAATTTAATCAGCACACCACTCTCATAATATGAAAAAAATAATCGCATTATTCCTCGTAGCCTCAGTTATTATTTCCTGTGGCAAATCCGGATCAACTGATAAAAAATCCGAGCTTGAAAATCTTAAAAAGCAGCAGGCAGAACTGAAAGAAAAGATAAACAAACTGGAAAGTGAAATTGCGCTCACCGATACTTCGAAAGATGTAAAGGGAAAAATGATCGCTGTTACCAGTTTAGAAGCAAAGCCATTTATGCACTACATTGAAGTGCAGGCAAAAGTCGAAGGAGACGAAGACGTGAGTCTTAGTCCGGAGATGCCCGGCACAGTAACAGCTGTCCTGGTGAAAGCCGGAGACAAGGTTTCCAAAGGCCAGGTACTTGTTACGCTGGACGACAGGGCGATCAGCCAGCAGTTAGAATCCATGAAATCGCAGGTGGATATGGCTGTTACTCTATACAACCGCCAGAAAAATTTATGGGATCAGAAGATCGGAAGTGAAGTGCAATTCATTCAGGCGCGTACACAGAAAGAGTCAATGGAGAAACAATATGCTGCCCTGCAAGAGCAGTGGGACATGACACGCATCAAAGCACCATTCAATGGAACTGTTGATGAAGTATCTGTTAAAGTCGGATCAGCTGCTGCCCCGGGTTATCCAGCTGTAAGGGTTGTCAACCCATCCAATCTTAAAGTAAGAGGAGAAATTGCTGAATCATACATCAGTAAAGTAAAAACCGGTAACGATGTATTGATCTACTTCCCTGATGAAGACACTGAAGTAAAAACCAAAGTTACATACTCCGGACAAGCCATCAATAAACTGAACCGCACCTTTAATGTAGAGGTTCGTTTGAGTCCGAAAGACGGCGAATTCTATCCAAACCAGATTTGTGTATTGAAAATTGCAGACTATACCTCTGCAAAAGCATTTGTTGTCCCTGTCGGTGCTGTGCAAAAATCATCAGACGGAGAATTTGTTTTTGTAGCTGCAGAAGAGAACGGCAAAACTGTTGCGAAAAGGAAGACTGTTGAATCAGGAATTACATACAATGGAATGACTGAAATAAAAAGCGGACTCATTGCCGGAGACCAGGTAATAACATTGGGATATCAAAACGTGATCGATGGCGATCCGGTAAAACTTTAAAGAGACGTTGCTGGCTACTAGCTG
>CAYHHK010000080.1:0-8541 GCA_964356415.1 uncultured Flavobacteriales bacterium | reverse complement strand
TAGCTGAGCCTTGAAAGGATTTAATGGTTTCACGAAGAAATTAGTATTTCAAAACATACGCGACACATTTATGAAAGATTCGAATAAAGAATTCAAACCCTCGAGCTGGGCGATAGAAAACCGGACAGCGATTTTTATCATCACACTCATTCTCTCACTGGCAGGTATTTCTGCTTACAATAATTTACCGAAAGAAAGCTTCCCCGACATATCCCTGCCAAACATCTATGTAAGCGTCATTTATCCGGGTACCTCACCAAAGGATATGGAGAACCTCATTGTGCGTCCCATTGAAAAGGAATGCAAAAGCATTGCAGGAGTTAAGAAAGTAAAAAGCAGCTCGTTGCAGGATTATGCAAGTGTAGCTGTCGAATTCAGCAGCGATGTAAATACAGAGGTCGCTAAACAAAAGGTGAAGGATGCAGTGGACCGCGCAAAGAGTGATCTTCCACAGGATTTACCCAATGACCCGCAGATCATTGAAGTGAATTTTGCAGATCTCCCTATCATGTATGTGAACATTTCCGGAAATTATGACCTGGCAAAACTCAAGCGTTATGCAGATGATACAAAAGACAGGCTGGAAGAAATGAAAGAAGTGAAGCAGGTAGATATCATTGGTGCTCTTGAGCGTGAAATTCAGATCAATGTTGATATGTTGAAAATGCAAAGTGCCCGCATATCCATGTATGATATCTACAATGCTGTAAGCAATGAAAACAGAACCATTCCCGGAGGTACCGTGAAAATGGATGCTGAACGCCGTAGCATCAATGTAAATGGCGAGTTTAAAAATCCTGAACAGATTGGCGATATCGTTGTGAATTCAATTGACGGAAAAGCAATTTACCTGAAGGATATTGCAGAGGTAAAAGATGCTTTCAAAGAGCAAGAATCATATGCACGTCTTGACCATAAAAATGTAATCACATTGAGCGTTGTAAAGCGCAAAGGAGAAAACCTGATTGAAGCATCAGATAAAATTGTGGCACTCGTTGATGACCTGAAAGCCAATTCATGGCCGCATGACTTGCAGGTTACCCTGACCGGAGACCAGAGTGAAATGACAAGGAGTACGCTTCATGACCTCATTAATACCATCATCATCGGATTCATACTCGTGTTTCTGATTCTCATGTTTTTCATGGGAACGACGAATGCTTTCTTTGTCGCGATGAGCGTGCCTTTGAGTATGGCGCTCACATTCATTGCTCTTCCGGGAATTGGAGCTTTGATAGGAGTAAGTATGACATTGAACATGATTGTTCTCTTTGGTATCCTCATGGCCTTGGGTATTGTGGTTGATGATGCCATCGTTGTTATTGAAAACACACATCGCATTTTTGCAAACGGAAAAGTTCCTATTCTGAAAGCAGCAAAAATGGCTGCAGGCGAAGTATTCCTGCCTGTCTTATCCGGAACCCTTACCACCCTTGCCCCTTTCGTTCCGTTACTTTTCTGGAAAGGCGTGATCGGAAAATTCATGTTCTTCCTTCCCATCACGCTCATCATTACACTCACTGCATCACTTGTGATTGCATACCTCATCAACCCGGTGTTTGCCGTAAGTTATATGAAACCGCATGATGAAAAGGATTACAATGGAAAAAAGAATTTAAAACTGTCCATCATATTATTTGCTGTTGTTATTTTGTTGAGTTACATCACAGGAAATCCGGGCTTTGGAAATTTTGCAATATTGATGCTATTACTGAACCTGCTGAATCGTTTCTGGCTGCACAAAAAACTTGTCGGCTTCCAGCAAAGAACCTGGCCTGCCGTTCAGAATAAATACCGGCAAATGCTGGTATGGTGCCTGAACCGCCCGTACAAATTGCTGATCGGTACCATCGCTGTATTTTTCTTGTCGCTTGTAATGCTTGTTGTAAGGAACGGCGGCATTGCATTTTTTCCGGTGGCTGATCCGAACTTTGTTTTCGTTTATACTTCCCTTCCGGTTGGAACTGATCAGGCATATACTGATTCAATTACAAAGATTGTTGAAGACAAAGTTTACAAAGCAATCGAATGGCCAAACCCTATTGTTAAATCCGTGATTGCAAACGTTACTGTCAGTGTTACTGATCCTCAGGACGAAGACCAGGGAAGCTATCCGAACAAAAGCAAAGTAGCCGTTGCATTTGTTGAATTTGCAAAACGGAATGGAAAATCAACCGCCGGGTACCTCGACAAAATACGTGAAGCCGTGAAAGGAATCCCCGGAGCTGAAATTACTGTCGCCCAGGAACAAGGGGGACCACCTGTTGGGAAGCCGGTAAATATTGAAGTTGCAGGAGATAACTATGAAGACCTTGTGGTTGCCAGCAAAGCGCTCAAGCGTCATCTTGACTCACTTCGCGTGGAAGGTGTTGAAGAATTGCGCAGCGACCTGCAGGATAAGAAACCACAAATCACTTTCAGCATTGACCGCGAACGCGCCAACCGTGAAGGCATTAATACCACCCAGATCGGAAGAGAAATTCAAAGCGCAGTGCTCGGATGGGAAGTTTCAAAGTTCAGGGATCTTGATGATGACTATAAGATACAGTTGCGATATAAACAGGATCAACGAAACAACGTAGACCTCTTAAGCAACCTTCACATCCTGTACCGAGACATGGCTATGAACGGAATGGTGCGCGATGTGCCGATGTCTGCTTTCGTGAAAATAAAATATGAAGATACTTATGGTGTCATCAAACGGAAAAACCAAAAACGCATTGTTACAATTTCCTCTAATGTGCTTGGCGGATACAATGAACAGGCCGTTGTAAGTGAAGTACAAAAAGCTGCTGCAGATTTTAATCCGCCAATCGGAGTTACTGTAAAGTTTACAGGATCTCAGGAAGAGCAAGCCGAGACGGGTGCATTCCTTGGCTGGGCAATGATGGCCAGTATTATGCTCATTGTACTAATCCTTGTGCTTCAGTTCAACTCAGTAAGCAAGCCGTTGATCATTCTTGCTGAGATCCTATTCAGCATCATCGGTGTGTTTATCGGATTTTCAATATTCAAAATGGAATTCAGTATTGTAATGAGCGGGGTCGGAATTATTGCACTGGCAGGAATTGTTGTGAGAAATGGAATTCTGCTTGTTGAGTTTACTGATCTCCTGCGCTCACAAGGCGTTCCGGTATTTGATGCCATCGTTGAAGCCGGCCGCACACGTATGACTCCGGTTATTCTCACCGCATTTGCAACGATGCTTGGCTTACTTCCGCTTGCTGTAGGATTAAATATCGACTTCGGTGAATTACTTACAACCGGCAATCCGCACATTTATTTCGGCGGCGACAGCACTGCTTTCTGGGGGCCACTTAGCTGGACAATGATCTTCGGCTTGGGATTTGCCACATTCCTTACACTTATCATGGTTCCGGTGATGTACTTAATTTCTGAGCGCATCAGGAATCGGATTCGCAAGTGGAGAGGGAAACCGGTTGATACAGGCGTGCATGCAAAACCTTTGGCTGAACTGGCTACAGCGACAATCTGAGAAATGATCTCACCGAAGTACGAATAGGAATACGAATATACTAAGTACGAATAGAAAGAGCGGCCTACAAAAGGTCGCTCTTTTTCGTTAGATAATAAAACCGAAAATTTTGCCAATGTCCAAAACATGAGCTCCATCGGAGCGACCTGTTTGTAGCATTAGATTATCGTTCAGTTTTTCAACTCCACAGGAGCAGCCTGTAATATAATATCACAACTCTGAAAAATAATCAATCGACAAACAATCGCAATTTTATTAATTTGTCTTAACCATCTTTTTAGTTTCAATCAACTTTCCATCTGCTATCAAAGAGTAAGTGTAGCTACCACTGCTAAGATCAGCAGCGTAAACATTGAGCTGTCCTGCACCTTTTTCATTTACATCCACAATTTTCAGGATCACACCTTTGCTATCATAAAAGAATATCTGTGCTTTCCTTACATCATCAGTAAGAAAATAGCTGATGGTTGTTTGCTCAGCAAACGGATTGGGTACATTTTGGTTGAGGATAATTGATTTTGAATTTTTGAGTTCTACATCAATGAAGGATGAGTTGCCTTGTTCACTGTTATTTGGATTTGATTGGCGGTTGCCTGCATTGCAACAATTGTCGAGTTGCGCCTGCATAGCTTGAATGGTTTGATGCTGTTCTTTTACTGCTGCAATTAAGAATGGAATAACTTCCATATTATTAACTCCTTTGAAATTTATTTCTGCATATGTTTGATTCCCTAATGAATCATACCTGGCAGGATGAATACGATTTTTGACTGCACCCGGCAAAACACTTTCTAATTCCTGGGCAAGCAAACCATAATGAACATCATCAGGCAAAATTATTGATCGATTTGCCTGTTGCTTAAATGTATATGACTTAGGATTCAATGAATTTATGACATCCATTGGATTTATTATGTCTTGTATATTTTCCTTTAAGGTGGAATCTGAAAGAACATAGATCGCTGTTGTAGACTGGATATCACCATTAAAATATCCTGCTGCATCGGGACCCGTGGCTCCACAAGGCGGAATTGGGCATGCTATTCCTATATCACCAACAACTCCATAATTAAAAAATCCTGTCGGTAGGTATTTGATCTGTGCAAAGCCATATACTCCAACATTTATGTTACCCGCAAAAAAACCGGCAGCATTTACCGTAGTACCAAAAACCCCAGTATTATTCTTGCCCCTATTTTCCCTCACTACTCCTTTTAAGCCAATGTTCGACCATGGAGAGGCTTCAGACCTGCCAACCGCACCAATAGACATTTTGTCGGAAGTACTGTTCCAAAAAAGCCCAGCATTGCTTTCCACACTGCCTAGAATTGTTTGATTAGTGTATTGGTACGATTGAAATTTCGCAAATGGGTTTGGATTTATACAAGGCGGCGATCCAACTGCTCCAACTATCACATCTGTATTATTTAATCCTTGCCCGGCTAAATAATAATCAAATCCATTGAGAAGAATTTCAAAATCCGATGACATCGGATACTGAGTATTGCCACAATAGTTGCCAATACCTGAATTTCCACTTGGAACATAAATAACATCACCGCATTCATCCAAAGACAAAATGCCAGGGCCAGGATTTGTAGTATAGGGTATGCAAGTTGAACGCAGATCCGTAAAACGTAATCCACTAAACCCAGTCCCCCCTCCATTGTTGACAATGGACACATCATCGGGGGAATTAACTTCCAAAGTGTTTCCAGGATCCACATTGGTAGTTGTATTAACGCAATCATAATACTCGTTGACCACTGGATAGCCTCCAATTCCGACCTTTCCAAATCTCATATCATCTGAATGCATTCTCATAAATTCCAATCCTGTGTACAAACCCGCCTGCTTCCCACCAGCAGCAGTTTGATCCTTTGTATACAAAAACAGAAGTCTCTTGTTAGCGGGAGAGTCTTGACCATCACCCCAGTTTATTACAGCGTCATTCTGATCAATATATATTGCAGATTCTCCAATATACATATTGTCTTGTGTCTGATTAATATAAAGTCCATTATCCATCCAATCTCGATACCCATATGGACCCCAAGAAGGAAGGGGTGGAATTAATGACCAGATAGGATTTCCCAATTGCAAAAGTGATACGGCATGATCATTACCAGGAGTAGCTGTTCCATTTTCCCAAATGGCAACGCGAGTAATATTTTCAGTGGCAAAGCCTTTTACCTGCTCTGTTCCGGCATGCATTATCATTCTTTCGCTGGGAAATTCAAAGGTGAATCCTACCAAATCTGAATTAAGGAAAAATTGAATAGGTTGCCTTTTCATTTGTTGCCTAATTTGTGCGAATCCACTTTCATTTATTCCCACACGAAAACCAGACAAAAACGGCTGACCATTAGATGCTACATAGTTTGGTCCAGTCATTACATTCGTCCACTGTGTGAAGATTTCACGTCCTAATAAGCCAACTGTTGCATTATCATGTAAATGTAAACGGGAAAGTGGCGAAAAAAAAGGAATCCCTACATCTCCTACACCCATAAATCCAGGAAGTGTAAAAATATTCGGCATGACAGGAGCATCAAAAATATTTATTCGTTTAGTTAGAGGAAGAAATCCTGGTGCGTATGGACCTCCATTAGTATAGAAATCTATTGCAAGTGGATTTTCTTGGCCAATGTCCAGCGCTTTTGCAGAAAAAACATTTCCACCAAGGTAATCAGGAAAACCATTATTGTTATTCGCAAATGTTGCCTGTGCAAAAGCTCGATGATGAAGCAAAATAATACTCATCCAAATTACTAAAATAATAATTTGTTTTTTCATTTTGGGTTGGTTTAATTATTTATACTATTTATGAATTATTTCAAATCTATAATTGCGTACAGATTGAGAATCGAATACCTGAAGAAAATAAGTACCATTCGGAAAATCACCAGAAGAAATATTAATGTTCAGTTGATTCACATTATTTTTAGACAATAATAATCTTCCTTCAATTGAATGTATGTTCAAAGATTTGATTGTAGCCGAACTTCGAATATTTAATATATTATCCGCGGGAATAGGATACAGAATTACATTATCATTCTTATGACCATTATGAAATACTAATAATGGATCATTATTGCAATATTCAGCATCTGGAGAGACACAAACTAAATCAATAAAATAATAAGAAGCTGTTCCCACATTTGTTGGGCAGTTGAAAGTATCAAGCTGACTATTATCATAAAAATTTCCAAGCATCAAATAGGTATAAGCAGAATCAGCAACAAATGAACCAGAAATTTTTGTCCAGCTAAGAGAATCAGATACAATTATGTTTGTATTAACATGCGCAAAATTGTTAAGTGCAGGAAGGTTAACGGAATCATATGAAACCGTTGAGCATTTAATTCCAATTTTATTTATAGCGCAACTTCCAGAAGGAATATCCGATAATGAAACATAAAATGATGCATAATATGTTTGACCTATTATCAATGGCTGAATAAGTTGAATCCCCATAAATTCCCTTGCGTTAGAAATAGTGCTTACATTACATACGAGCCCGGCATAGGCATTTCCATCGATAGGCACCTGGTTTCCCCAACCATTTTGAGGAGTCCCAAGCAATCCACCATGACATGAATTTAAATAATCAGGGGTTATTCCCCAGTTTTGCCAACCCGCTGCCCGATAAATTTGCCCTCCCATTGTTGGGCAAGCAATAGTATCTTCAAAACTAGGATTCGGTACAAGGTTTTGTGCAAAAGAATTCTGATTGAAGAATATACTGGTGCTTAGCATCAGAAAGTAAAAATTATTTTTCATTACCTTTAATTTTGTTTTGCTTTCAATATTGAATGCAGAAGTAAAAGTAACGAAAGCGATTTACAGTCACATATCAATGTTGGAGTTGTTTAGACAATTCTAATTTTTCTTTCAGAACTTGTATTGAAGTTTGTCCTTTCTCGTTCAGGCAGGCCATTTCGTTACTGGCAATATTGCTTATCCGGCAGTTATACATTTCAATTTTGCTGCTTTCATTTTCGTGAGTAAGACCCTTCCAATATGCATTTTCATCAAATGGTTCAAGGGTACAACTGTAAAGCGCAAGCCCTTGTCCGCTAAGGATTCTTATCCCACTGCCTATTTCCGTAATTATGGTTACCTTTTCGAGGCAAAAGGGAACATCAATTTCAAAAACAGTCCCTGCTTTCAGCAGTATGGTGCAGCCGTTAATGGATTTGTCTCTGCCCGGTCTGTATTCCTCAAGAAATGCGCTGGCTGTGGTGCCGCCTTCAGAGGTAGGCATCGTGTAAGTTTGGGGTTCAGGCGGAGGTAGAAAATCGCCGCATCTTTGCGCATCTGCCTTTGCTGGAAGCACTTCGTAAAAAGCTATTTCACGATACGCATTGCCAGGATGCAGCCGAATATATTGCCAAAGGGAAAGACAAAAAAATAATTTGAAGCTGAATGACACATTGAGTGTTGTGCATGCGAAGGATTTTTTTCTAATTTTGAGGATTAAACTAAGGAGGCCATGACAGTTAATTACATAACAGACCAAAGGGGAAAAAAGAAAGCAGTTCAGATTTCAATTACTGATTGGAATAATTTAGTTCGTGAGGTTAAGTCATTGATGGAGTATAATACTTTGAAAGGTGAATTATCAGATACACTGAGAGAAGTACAACTATTAGAATCAGGAAAAAAGAAGTCGCGCACTCTTATAAGTTTTTTGAATGGCTTGTGAAGTCCGCACCACTGACCGGTTCGAGAAGGAGTCAAAGCGTCTGATAAAAAAGTATCCATCGCTTCTTAATGAACTTAGGTTATTGGGAGAATCGCTTTCCCTAAATCCTAAGCAGGGAACATCTCTTGGGAATAATTTATTTAAACTACAGCTTGCAATTAAAAGTAAGGGGAGTGGAAAGAGCGGTGGGGCACGCGTGATCACAAACCTGATTGTGCGCAAAAATGTTGAGCAGGATGATCGCCTTTACCTCTTATCAATTTACGACAAATCAGAACGATCCACAATTTCAACGGATGAACTTAAGAGAATGGCGACTGAAATTTTAGGAGGA
>CAYHHK010000079.1:7709-18894 GCA_964356415.1 uncultured Flavobacteriales bacterium | reverse complement strand
AGCAACGTTAAAAGGAAAAGCTTTTGTTTCACAGTGGAAAAGTACCAACTTTTTTTTAGCATTCAATGCGATGCAGAAAACCGGGGCGTGGCAATTTCAATAACATGTATTTTTTGAGCCTTTGTTCCCGATAGCTATCGGGATCACTAATTGACACGAAATATTATTGCATTACAAGTTTCGATTTGTGATAATTCGTGGAATTAGTGGCAAGATACCTCGCAGCTCTGCTGCGGGGTCGTTTCATTAAAATCAAAGTGACCCATAACCCGGAAAACACTTTTCTTCTTCCTCCTTCTGATTAAACTTCTATTTTTGCGGCATGAGCAACCAGGCACCTGAAGAAGTATTTAAAAGCATCATTTCCCACGCAAAGGAGTACGGATTTGTTTTTCAAAGCAGTGAGATCTATGACGGAATGAGTGCAGTTTATGACTATGGACAAAACGGTGCCGAGCTGAAAAAAAATATCCGCGACTACTGGTGGAGGTCCATGGTACAGATGAATGAAAATATTGTCGGCATTGACTCTGCCATATTCATGCATCCAACAATCTGGAAAGCCAGCGGTCACGTCGATGCTTTCAATGATCCGCTGATCGACAACAAGGATTCAAAAAAACGGTACCGTGCCGATGTTCTGATTGAAGACCACATTGCAAAGATCGAAGGGAAGATTGAAAAGGAAGTGGAAAAGGCTGCAAAACGTTTCGAAAATTTTGACGAGAAGATGTTCCGCTCTACAAGCCAACGCGTGGTGGAAAATCAAAAAAAGATTGATGACATCAATGCCCGTTTCAAAGACGCCCTTGAGAAAAATGACCTGGCTGAAGTAAAACAGATCATTGTTGACCTTGAAATTGTTTGTCCAATCAGCGGCAGCCGCAACTGGACAGATGTGCGTCAGTTCAATTTGATGTTTTCCACACAGATTGGCTCGGTTACAGAAGAATCCAATACGATCTATCTCCGGCCGGAAACAGCGCAGGGAATTTTTGTGAATTTCCTCAACGTGCAGAAGACAGGTCGTATGAAAATTCCTTTTGGCATTGCGCAAACAGGGAAGGCATTCCGCAATGAAATTGTGGCACGTCAGTTTATTTTCCGTATGCGTGAATTCGAACAGATGGAAATGCAGTTCTTCGTAAAGCCGGGAACGGAAATGGACTGGTACAACAAATGGAAAGAAACACGGATGAACTGGCACCGTTCACTTGGATTTCCACAGGGCACACACCGGTTTCATGATCATATAAAGCTGGCGCACTATGCCAATGCTGCCTGTGATATCGAATTTAATTTTCCGTTTGGGTTTAAAGAGTTGGAAGGAATTCACTCCCGCACGGATTTCGATTTAAGCCAGCATGAAAAATTCTCAGGAAAAAAATTGCAGTACTTCGATCCCGAAGACAATGAAAGTTTTGTTCCCTACGTGGTAGAAACATCCATTGGTCTCGACAGGATGTTCCTTGCGATTCTTTCACAGGCATACAAAGAAGAAAAGCTTGAGGATGGAAGCGACAGGGTAGTGCTGAACCTTCCGGCATTCCTTGCGCCGATTAAATGTGCCATACTTCCACTGGTAAAAAAAGACGGTCTTCCCGAAAAAGCAAGAGAGATAATGGATGTGTTGAAGTACGATCACCTTTGTGTTTACGAAGAAAAAGATTCGATCGGAAAAAGATACAGGAGACAGGATGCAATTGGTACACCTTATTGTATTACTGTTGATCACCAGACTTTGGAAGACAATACCGTTACGATCCGTGAGCGCGACAGTATGAAACAGGAGCGCATTGCAGTGGATAAAGCAGCATCCATTGTATCGGAAAAAGTGGATATGAGGGCTGCGTTGAAAAAACTTTAATTTACATACAATGCAAAACAGAAGGGACTTTATTAAACAATCAGGCACAGCATGTGCAGCGATTGCCGGCCTTGGATTTTTAACAACACTAGAAAGTTGCTCTGCGCCCGCTGCTGTAACTGCGTCATCATATGATGCTGCAACAAATAAAATTTCATTACCGCTTTCTTCTTTCGGAACACAGAACAAGCTTGTTATCGGCGGACCCGGTGGAGATTACAACATTTTCCTTTCGAAGGTCTCGGAAACAGAGGTCACTGCTTTACAATTAAAATGCACACACAGGGGACATGGGGTAAAAATGCAGGATGCTAAACTACATTGCTCATTGCATGGAAGCGATTTTGATTTTTCAGGCAATGTTACCAATGGCCCTGCAAAATTACCGCTCAGGAAATTTCCTGTCACAATTGAAAACGGAAATGCGGTAATTCTTCTTGCTTAAGAAGGACTATGCTGTTGTGGAATGACAATGTGAAAAGTTGTTCCGCGCCCTTCTGAGGTTTCAAACGATATTCTTCCGCCGATTGCATCCAGGGTGCTTTTCACCATGGCAAGCCCAAGCCCCATACCACTTGTTTTTGTAGTAAAATTTGGCGTGAAAATTTTTGGCTGAAGAGACAATGGAATTCCTGTGCCGTTATCAGATACAGCAATGTGATAAGAGCCATTTTCTGTTTTCAAAAAGATATTGATCTCACCTTTTTTATTTTCCGGAATTGACTGTATTGCATTTTTGATCAGGTTTGAAAAAGCGCGGATGAGCTGATCTCTGTCGGCAAAGATCCTTCGCACAATTCCATCGTCATTGAAGCTGATCTGGATTCCGGGTGTATCGTTGAACAGGTTAATCGAAGAATTTATGATCTCATTCAAATCAAGCCATTCATTTTTTGCCTGTGGCATTTTTGCAAAATTGCTGAACTCAGAAGCAATGTTGCTGAGCGCATCTATCTGCTCGATCATCGTTTTACTGATGCGTTGAAAAAGTTCATCGAGGTTTCCACTCTTTTCATTCCATGCCCGTTGAAGATGTTGCATACTCAGTTTCATTGGAGTAAGCGGATTTTTTATTTCGTGCGCAACCTGCTGCGCCATTTCCCTCCAAGCGCTTTCACGCTCACTGCGCGAAAGTTTATCGGCACTTTCTGCAAGGGCCTCAACCATCTTGTTGTATTGCTGAACCAGCTGTCCGATCTCGTCATTCCTTTTCCATTCAATGATCTCGTTGCGGCTGCCCAGCCTGATGAGGCTTAGTCTTTCCTGTATCAACAACAACGGTTTTGTGATACGCGACGTGATGAACAATGCAAGGAGCAATGAAACTGCAAGGAGCAGGAGATAGATATTGATAAGCGCTGAAAGAAATCCGCTGATCTCTTTGTTCAGCTCATTTTGTTTTTCAAAATAAGGAAGGTTCAGGTAACCTGCAATGTTTCCTGATTTGTCTGTGAATGGAGCATAAGCGGCGGCATAGCTTAGTTTACCGATGTTTTCCATGTGTACAAACTGGGTTTTGCCCGATTGCTGCATTTCGTAGAATGCCTCCGGGTTGATGCGTGTGCTAAGAATTCCTTTTTCAAAAAGCTTTGGCTGCGAGGAGTAAAATAGATTCCCTGCGTCATCATAGAGATTAAAATCAAGATTAAAGTTGGAAACAATGCTGTTAAGCTCACTTGTCTTGTTAGCGCTGTTCTCAGACGATAATACTGTTTCAAAACCAAAGCGATCTGTAATCGCAAACCACATTGCATTTAGCCGGGACAAAATTGTTTTGTTTTTATCGCTGTCATATTTTCGGACAATGTAAACACTGGTTCCTGAGGCAATCAGCACGAAAGAAATAATGACGAGTGAAATCAGTGAAGATCGTATCCTTTGCTTCAGGGAAAACTGAAATTTATCCTTTCGGAGAAGCAAAAAGAAGATGAGATTGACAATCAGGAAAACGGAAAGAAAGAAGAGTAGCAGGTAGGAGAATATTGATAACCGGTCAAATATATCTTCACCGGGACGGCTTACGACTACATAGGATGCAGATGAGGTTCTGTATATAACATGGTCATACCCTTCCATTGAAAGCAATGAAAATCCCGTTTCACTTTTTTCAAATGCAGGCGAATGAAAAGGGTATGGAAAATTTCCTCCTGCATAGATCAGCGCATCGCCTGAATAACGCGCATATGAATAGCCGTTTTCATCCCGGTTCTTCATTACATTATTGCTTACAAAGAGTTCAGGAAATCCTTCGATTAGCTGTGTCCTGCGCGCAGTGAACACCACGGCGATTGTGGCAAATGGCGATCCTGCAGTGTCGTTTATCCTTAGCAGGGAAAGGTATTTCAGTTTTCCTGATTCATCCGGTTGCAGCGAGAGTAATGATGATGCAGTTGATTTACCTTGCCGAAACTCTTGTTCCCATTCCGAAATAGAATCAGTGGCAGAAGGGTCAAAAGAAAAACCGGAATTGTCAAAGACTGAAACATTCAGATCAAATTTGGAAAAATATCCCGTGAAAAAATTTTGCAAAAGGTGCTGTGATATTTTTTCAGTGACATCTTTTTTCTCCGAAATGATCACCCTGGTCAGTGAATCGTTGATGATCTTTTTTTGAAGATCGTTAAAAAGATATTCGGCAAGCTGGTCGCGCCTTGAATCAAGTCGTTGTGCAAACAGCTTCTGATTCTCAAGGTTTTTTTCGTTCAAATTGGTGCTTATAAGAAAGGAGGCGTAGGAGGATAAGACCAGAACCGCTAACAACCCGGAACCGAATGAAGAAATATTTCCTGATATATTCTTAAACGAAAAAACATTCCTGAATGGTGTGAGCAGGCCGGTTGTGAGAGAATAAAAGCTCCAGAGAAGCAACAATATTGACAATGCAGCGACAAGACTGTTAACGTCAAGTTCGGAAATGCCGGGTTCAAAAAATATTTTTGAATTCAGTACGATGTCACCGATCAAACTATGCATGGCATAGAATACGATCATCAAAACGAAGACGGCAAGCAGAAGTAGAAAATATGTTTTTGGAGAACGGTTCAGCGAATACCCTGATTTTTTGAAATGGTAATTCAGCAATCCGGAAAAGGAAAACAAGGCAAACGCATTCAGGAAAAAATCACCAATGGAATTGAAGAAAAAGGAAGAGCCGTAGAGTTTTGGACTAAAAAAATCATTGTAATACAACTCTCCCGGAAGGCGAAAACGGATCATAGTGTAACGAAGGAGGAACATGACGATTCCTGTTAATGCTACGGAAAAGAATGTAGTCGTGCGGTTTTGGAAATACAGCATCAAGCCCGTAAATAAAAACACAAAAGCAAAAAGATAAAACCATGCAGGGGTTTTAAATGGCAGTTCATCAGGAATTGCGCGGGAAAAATCCAGGGCCAGTAAGTCTGTTCCTGATGATGATTTTAGCAAATGATCTCCTTTTCCAGCCGATAAAATGAACTGTTCGTCCAGTTTCAATTTGGGATTGAAATGATTGACCAGAAATTTATTTTCATAGCTAAAAGTCTGATGTAACAGAATGAGCCCTATGATCTTTTTGTTCCCGAAGGATTTTTCGAAGGCATCGTAGGTTCCATCCGGTAACGTCATCAGTGTTCCATCATTGATCTTTTCAGATGAAGCATTTTCAGGCAGCACTTTTGTATTATCGCTCCAGAACTTCAGTGCGCCATTCTCAAAATAGAAAAAACTGAAGCCAAGGTCTTGTTGTCCGCTGTGAATAAAATATTCATGGAATTGGGAGTCTGCAGAAAAGGACGCGATCACATCAAGCGATTCCCTGATTTTCTTTTCAAGGTTCAGGATTTCCTTCTGTGCATATTCGATCTTTTCACCTTCAGACCTTTTAATAATATGCTGAAAAAACTCAGAAGTGATTGCAAAAAAAATACCCAGGATTAAGAAAAATTTCCAGGCTGAAGATTTTGTCTGCATAAAGGTTCAAATGTAAGGATTCATATTGTTGTTAGTCATCTATAATTATAGAAGTATTAAAAACCTTGATGGATAAGATCGCTTAATTTTTCCCAACTTTGTAAAAAATCAAAAAGTTTAACAGAATCACATATGCTGAAGGATATTCCGAAACTGGAAGTGGAAAATATTGTTGTTGCCATTGTTCCAGAAGAAAATGAGATCGCTGAAGAAATATGGAGTGTGTACCTAGTCAATTTATACGACCAAAAAATTGAGGGTGTGCTTGTGAGCTCTAAAGGATATGGTATCAGGCATGGCGAAGAAGTAAAGACGTCCACCCTCCGTCATTTTATAGGGACGGTTGAATCATTGGATTATGCAAAAATTGAACTGATTATAAAGGATGTATTCGGGCTTTCTAATGAATACTGGATTAGTTTTTATCTGGGAAAGGAAATATATGACAAGAAATATATTTTTCTGCCGGAAAGTATTACTGAGCAAAATTTCACGATGATTCCATTTCTTAATAAAAAGGGAGTGATGATACGGTAACAGCCAAGCAGCCGGTCACCACATAGGCACATAGAGCACATAGCAAAACCCGGGGTTGGATTTCTATGTGGCCTATGTACCTATGTGTTTAGAGATTTTATCTTCTCGCAAAATAAACAGCAGTTCACCACATAGGCACATAGAGCACATAGCAAAACCCGGAGTTGGATTTCTTTATGACCTATGTGTTTATGGATTTTATCTCCATATTACAAATGCTGAAATAATAGAATAGATTCACTTAAAGTGTTGCTATTTGAAAAACCTGTTTTCGTAACAGTTATCTTTGAATTTGAAAAGCCACCAACAGGCCAATCGAAATTGCATGCTTGAAAACATCAACATCTCTAACATCCTGTTTCTTGACATTGAAACAGTGCCGCAACATTCAAAGTTTGATGAAGCCCCGAAAGCGATTCAGCATTTGTGGGAGAAGAAGGCGAAGTTCCTAATCAAAGATGAAACGGAAACGCCAGACACGATTTACCGTCAGGCCGGAATTTATGCAGAGTTCGGGAAAGTGGTTTGTATTTCATGCGGTTATTTTTCCTCAGATAAAAAATTGCGCATCAAATCATTTGCAGGGGATGATGAAAAACTGGTTTTGTCTGAGTTTGCAGAGATGCTAAAGAAGTTTTTCAGCAGGAACGATAAACAGTTATGTGCCCATAATGGCAAAGAATTTGATTTTCCATTCCTTGCCAGGAGAATGGTGATCAATGGTATTTCTCTTCCTGCAGTCCTTGACACACCCGGTAAAAAGCCGTGGGAGGTTAACCATCTTGATACCCTTGAGCTTTGGAAGTTCGGAGACTATAAATCCTACACATCTTTATTATTGCTGGCAACGGTTTTGGGAATTCCAACACCAAAAGATGACATAGACGGTAGTATGGTTTGGGATGTTTACTGGAATGAAAATAACCTGCAGCGGATTGTTACTTATTGTCAGAAGGATGTATTGACCATCGCGCAAATATTTCTTCGATTCAAGGGAGAAGCATTGCTTTCAGAGAATGATCTGGAAATAGTTGGAGGGGTGGAGGCTTCATAGGGAATAAATGATTTTATAAAGCAAATCCTTTCCTGATTTCTCTCATTTGCATCAAGCATAATATTTATCACAAGCTGTAAATGCCAGGCGGATTCATTGAATCAAAATATTATTTTCGTTATAAATATGTCGTCCCTCTGGGACTAAGAAACACCAAACGATACGGTACTACCAATATTATGTCCCTCCGGGACAATTTAGTTAACCGGCGCAAAACCCTCTTTGTTTTGAAATTTTATGTATTTCTCTTTTGCCGGCTTGCGCCCTTGAGTGATTCTTTTTTATTTTTTCCTTAACCCAAAGATGCATTCTTAATATCTGTAAATATTCAATCTGCTAATCTCTTTTTCTTTTCTTATCCTTGCCTCACAAAATGAAACGCAATTTCTTCATACTGTTTACTTTTATTATCCCTGTACTGGTTTCTTCCCAGCCATACCAGCCTTTGCGTATTAACGAAACCATTAAACTGGATGGAAAACTTAATGAGCAGTCATGGCGGCAAGCACAGGTTGAAAATGATTTTATGCAGGAAGATCCTTCAGCGGGTGCCACGCCTTCAGAAAATACAGAAGTCAGGATCATCTATGACGATGAATTTCTTTTTCTTGGCATCCGAGCTTTCGACAACGAGCCGCAGAAACTTGTACGCTCAGCACTGGAACGGGATTTTACAATCGATCAAGATGACGGCGTTGCATTTGTAATAGATACTTACAACGACAAAAGCACTGGTCTTGTCTTTATCACCAACACGCTGGGTGCGCGATGGGATACAGAGATCTCCGGCGATGGCGGCAATGACAATGCTTCCTTCAATACTTTCTGGGATGTTGCCAGCCATGTTGACTCTCTCGGTTACTCCGTTGAATACAGGATTCCGTTTTCTTCTTTGCGTTTTGAATCAAAGGATAAAGTTGTGATGGGTTTCAGGATCGTTCGCCTGATTAAAAGAAAAAATGAATTCGTGATCTTTCCAAAGGTTGATCCTTCTATCAACGACCCGTACTTTAAAGTTTCGCTGGCCAGAGAAATGGAATTCCATAACCTAAAGAGTAAGAAACCATTCTACATCACGCCATATGCGACGGCTAATTATGTTGAGTCTTCTACACTGAATAATGATGGTTCAGCATATGTCACCAACTCCCAGATCATCTCCCGAAAAAATTTTGTAAAGAATGAAACGCTGGATAAGGCGATCAGCAATGTCGGCATAGATGCCAAATATGGTTTGAGCAAAAATTTCACACTTGATTTTACGCTCAATACAGATTTCGCCCAGGCAGAGGTTGATAGCCGCATCATCAATCTGAGTAAGTATGAGGTGAATCTGCCGGAAAAAAGAAATTTTTTCCTTGAATCGAAAAATTATTTGGGATACTCTACGAGTTCAGGAAATGAATTTTTTATTTCAAGAAAGATCGGAAGAGAGAATGGTGAGATCGTTCCGATCATCTCAGGTGTGCGCGTAACAGGAAAGAGCAAAGGATGGCAAATGGGATTTCTGGATATGCAAACAAAGGGCGACAGCATTGCAGGAATTGCACAGCATAATTTTTTCGTGTTCCGTACGCGCAAGGACATTGATTCCATCGGAAGTTTTGCCGGAGGAATTATTACATCCCGTTTCAATACCAATGGAGATCACCACTCTGATCAAACAATTGCAGTCGACATTGTGAAAAAACTCACTCAGAAGCTAATCGTGGTTGGCGCATATGGAGTTACAACTATTGACGGTGCTGCTGCAAACGTTCATAAAAGTTCCGATTACAATTTTGCGATCTTCAGAAGCTCGCGCGATGGACTAAGCTACTCATTCACTGCTGACTTGATTGGAAGCAACTTTGTTCCTGCCATGGGATTTGTCGAAGAAACAGACCTGCTCAGTTCCGGTGCCGGCGCAGGTTATGTGTGGCAGGCAAGAAAAGAAAGCAAGGTTGCATACCGGCATCTTAACGTAAATATTTCTTACCGCTATAAGCCTGAAGTAAATAAAGATGAATCGGAATTCGGAAACCTGGAGGCCGGCATGAGTTTCAAAAGCGGTGCAGTGATCAACATCATTCCTTTAGAATACAAAACGGACCGCCTATTCTCCGACTGGCAAATCGCAGATCACATAATTATTCCGGAAAAAAAATATTCAATGTATTCAGCGCAGGTTTATTTCAACTCTCCACAAAAAACAAATATCCGCGGAGATTTATCATTGTCTGGATTTGATTTCTATGGAGGGAAAAGAATCTCTGTTTCCCCAAGCTTAACTTACATTTTCAATAAGCACTTTTCTGCTGACGCGTCTTATGAGCTGAACCGCATACAGTTCCCTGAGAATTTTTCTGACAACGGAAATTCAATATACCTCTCCAATTTATTCCGCCTGAATCTCTCTGTCTTTTTTTCTTCGAAACTTTCTGTCAAGCTACTTTCTCAGTATGACAACCTGAGCAATTCCGTTGGAAGCAACCTGCGCTTCCGGTACAATCCGCGAGAGGGAACTGACCTATACATAGTTTACAATTCAGGAATGAATACGGAACTCAACCGCCTTGATCCTCATCTGCCACTGATAGACAATCAGGCAGTAGTGGTCAAGTTTTCGAAGACATTTGGGTTGTGATTTAAAAAGGAATTACCACTTTTCAATTCGCGTGACAAATTTTCCGCTGCTGCCTCTGATCTCCAGGATGTACACAGCCGGTGCCAGATTTGAAACTGAAAGTTGAATCTCGGGCAATGCCGGTGTATAGGATTCAAAAACGTTTCTTCCGAGCACATCATAGAGAATAATTTCCAGGACACCATTGTATAGAAAACTTCCTGAAAGTGAAATGGTAAGATCACTGTGCGTTGGATTCGGGAACACTTTAATTGTTCCACCGGAGAAGCTTGTCGGTATTGCTGCGTAAATAAAATTGGTTGTATCTGAATTTACAGAAGAACAACCATTCACATCGGTTTCAATAACGTAATACAGTCCATTGTGATCAGGCACAAAATAATTTTGAGTTGCTCCCGCAATAGTTCCCACGCCGGCTTCATACCACTGGTTTCCTGTTGCTGCACTTGAAAACAATGTATCAAACGGTGCAACGTCACTAAAGATGACAGGCTGCAGTGGCTGATAATCTACAACTGTTGCTGAGTCAATTCCCTGACAGCCGAAACCATCGGTAACGGTAACAAAGTAAGTACCTGACGAAACAGTAATACAGGTAGTTGTATTGCCCGTTGTCCAGAGGTAATTATTGAAACCGGCATCGGCACACACGAGCGTGTCATTTCCTGTGCAAACCAAAACGGTCCTGGCGGGAATGATATGTGCGTCGGGAACAGGATGGTTGTTTACAGTTACTGATTGAAAGCCCGTGCATCCGAATGCATCAGTTACCGTCACGCTGTAAACGCCAAGGGAAGCAGCAATGCAATTTACGGTTGATCCATCCGACCATTGGTAGTTTGCAAATCCGGCATCAGCACAAACTAAAGTATCGCTTCCTGTACAAACCAAAATTGTTCCTGAAGGTTGTATGTTTGGTACAGGTGCAATACGATTGCTGATCGTTACGGCATCAGAGCCCGTGCATCCAAATGCGTCTGTAACAACAACACTGTAATTTCCTGCAAGCAATGTGATGCAGTTAGTAGTTGTTCCATTTGACCACAGGTAACTTGCAAATCCTGTAAGAGCACAAACTGTTGTATCACCTCCGGGACAAACCAAAATTGTTCCTGAAGGTTGTATGTTTGGTACAGGTGCAGTACGATCG
>CAYHHK010000079.1:2674-7609 GCA_964356415.1 uncultured Flavobacteriales bacterium | reverse complement strand
ACAAACCAAAATTGTTCCTGAAGGTTGTATGTTTGGTACAGGTGCAGTACGATCGCTGATTGTTACAGCATCAGTGCCCGCGCAGCCAAACGCATCTGTAACGGAAACACTGTAATTTCCTGCCGAAACTGTAATGCAATTTGTTGTGATTCCATTTGACCATAAGTAGTTTGCAAATCCTGCAGTTGCGCAAAGCATTGTATCGGCGCCATTGCAAACAAAAATATTTCCTGACGGCTGAATGTTGGGAACAGGTGCAATGCGATTGCTTATTGTTACGGCATCAGTGCCCGTGCAGCCAAAAGCATCTGTAACGGAGACGCTGTAATTTCCCGCTTGTACTGTAATGCAGTTGGTTGTGATTCCATTGGACCATAGATAGCTTGCAAATCCTGCAGTTGCGCAAAGCGTTGTATCGGCGCCATTGCAAACAAAAATATTTCCGGCCGGTTGAATATTGGGAACAGGCAAGGCATGATTCGTCACGGTATGCACCGTACTTGTATGGCTGCATCCCTGCGAATTGGTAAGTACGAGAGTGTAAGTACCTGCACCAACGTTAATGCAGGAGTCGTTGAATGCACCGTTGTTCCAGTTATAGGAATAAGGTCCGCTGTTATTGCTTGTAAATGAAGCACAAAGTGTGACTGTTGAACCTGCACAAACATTTGTGCTGCCGGAAATATTTACCGGTGGTGCAACGGGATGCATCTGTATATTAACTGACTTCGATGATGTACATCCATTTGCATCGGTCAATGTAACAGTGTAAGTATTGCTTGCACTAACTGTGATTGAAGTATTGGTACCACCTGTTGACCAGAGGTAGGAACTCACTGGCCGGAAAAGCGAATCGTGAACAGAGATCTGAATTGAAGTCCCTACACAAAAGCCATTCGTCGTGTCAAGAACAAAAACCGGATTGTAGTTGATCCCACTGTAAACCGTAACACTCTCTGAGCCGCTGCAACCAATGCCATCAGTAACGGAAACAGAATATGTACCGGCAGTATTTACTGTGATTACAGAAGTGGTTGCATTTGTAGACCACAGATAAGAACTGAATCCTGCAGCAGCAGTAAGGGTTGTGTTTGCTCCCGGACAAATAAATGTTGAATCCTGAGGCTGAATGTTCGGATCGGGTGCAGGATTTGTTGTTATTGTATGCGATCCTGTTCCTGCAGTATCACAACCGAAGCGATTGGTAATGGAGACGGAATATGTTCCTCCAAGGGCATAAATACAGGCACCTGTAAATGCACCGGCATTCCATGAAAATGTATATGGCCCCGAACCATTGTCTGTGTAGGTTGCGCACAACTGAACAGAATCTCCTGTACAAACTGCTGTCGCTCCCGTGATGTTTGGAACCGGAGCAATCGGCTGGAGCTGAACCGTGATTGAATCAACCGTAGGACAACCATACTGATCTAAAAAGGTTGTTACAAAAGTTCCGCTTGTAGTAGGGAAAACGAACGGACCAACTTCTCCTGTTGCCCAGCTTATATCCCATACGGATTGAAACGTTGAATCATATGCATGTATAGAATAGGATGAACCTTCGCACAAGCCATTGGGAGCTGTGATTGCAAAAAGAATGTTATAAGCTACGCCACCGGTAATATTTTTGGATGCTGTTGCAGAACATCCCCTGTAATCATAAACGGTAACAGTATAAGTGCCGGCTGTAGTTACATTGATCGTTCTTGTGTGCGCACCGTTGCTCCACACATATTCATACATATTTGCAGGAGCAGAAAGCGTTACGGTCTCTCCCGGGCAAAGCAATGTATCGCCATTGGTGATCTGTATGTTGGCTGTGACATTGCAGGTCCGGCAGGCAGACGAATCATCAACATACTTAGCTATGCAACCGGCGATTGTATCGGTCGAAACGTATTGGGGTGATGCCGTTCCGACTGAAAAGGAGTATACATAGGGAAAAGCCTGGTAGGAAATGGGTGGAATGTTACCATCGAGGCAACCGGTGTTCGCGCTGATATTGGTTTTATACAGCACAGGATATTCTACAAATGTGCTTCCGGAGAAATATGTAAATGCGGTTGCAATATATCCATCGTATGTTTTTGTGGATTTGGAACAATTGTACGCGATGGATTTTTTTGAACTGAGGATGTTGAATGAATTGTCCATCGTTACTATTCGCAGCGAGTCATATACAGGATCCTGCGGCCGTGACACGACTACAACATTGTTCGTTGGAGAAAGAAACATGGTGTAATCCCCCTTCAGTGAATCGATAGAGTAGGAATCAATGTAGGTTCCGTTGCCATCGAAGCGGGAGATGTAATAGAAATACGTACTTGCTGTGGGCTCATAGAATCTTCCCGGGAAAAGATATTCGCCAGCAGAGTTCTGTAATGGTTGTCCGTTCTGTGAACAGAAAGTATTCTGGTAAACGCCATTCATCCAAAGAAAATTTCCGTTCACATCCATCTTTGCAGCGATGTGGTCATAACTGTCGAACTGAACTTGGTTGCCGCCGCCGGGTCCCGGAAAGTTGTAGCCATACTGTCCGTTCAGCAAAACATTTCCGTCCGAAGTTTTTGCAAAGGAGAGAAAATTCATATCCCAACCGCCGAGGTCGTAACTCTTTTGCGTTACAACATTTCCGTTTTCATCATAGATGACCACTTCCATCGGGTCTTTATTGATGATCAGCCCGAGGCGCGTATTGCTGAAGGTGAATAAGAATTTATCGCCAAACACCCCATCGTATTTCTGCCAGACGATGTTTCCGTTCAGGTCAATTTTTGTGAGAGAAAATTCTGAATTATCAGAAAGGAAAACATAGCCTGAGTCGAAATATTCAATGTTGATCACATCGTAGAGGTAATCATAGTCGCGTGTCCATTGTACTTGCCCGTTCTTGTTTGTTTTGATGAGCATCGGCGTGCTGCACTCTCCGCAGTTGTCGTATTGCCCGGCGATTAAATAACCGCTGTCGATGGGATTCTGAATGACTTTGTTCAGATTAAAAAGAGCGAGGCTATTATATAGTTTTAAGAAGACAGAATCAGTCGGCATTCCGAGAGATGTGCCGATGGTTACGGGTTTACAAATACTTACCGGCGGACAAAAATTCTGATTCGAATTCAGGCAGACAGTATAATTTCCTTTTGTAGTATACAGATGAGAAGGACTGGTTGTGTTGCTTGAAGTTCCATCACCAAACAACCACTGATATGCGTAAGTATTGGTGGAAGTATTCGAAAGATTGACTGTATATCCGAATAAAGTGGGATTAAATGAAACGTTTGGTGGCTGCACCTGCCGGATGGTAATGCTTGCCGTTCCGTTGCAGAAAGATCCGTCAACCGTATTCAACGTAATGGTACCAGGACCGATTGCATACGTATAACTTACTGTGGATCCGTTGCTCCAGGAATAACTCTGGTAAACGTCATTAACATAAAGATAGGTGGAGCTTCCTGTGCATATTGTATCCTCACCGAAAATAACCGGATTGCATTGAGAATAAGAAGTCTTTGCTCCGCCAACAATTAATAATAGGGTAAAAACAAAGTGTAAAATTTTTTGCATGCTTGTTTTGCCTTGAAAAATGATCACGAAAGTACGGAAAAAAAGTGGCCCTGAAAAGGTTGACAAGATGAAATTATTGCAGGAATTATCCTCGATTTGACGGGTTTTGCTTCCTGTAAACAATTGAGAAGATCAGACAATGTTTTTCTGCAAATCTTATTTCCTTTACTTTCGTTGCCTTGTTATTTTATAGTATTTTTCAGCCATGCTTGCTATCCAATCCACCCTCGTTTCAGAAGAAATAATTGAAAAACACTTTGTATGCGACCTGAATGCCTGCAAAGGCGCCTGTTGTGTAAAGGGCGATTACGGCGCTCCTCTGGAAGACGATGAACTGAAACAGCTGGAAAAAACCTGGCCGAAGGTAAAACCTTATCTCACAGAAGCCGGAGTGAAAGCCATCGAGAAACAAGGGAAATATGTTTTATATGAAGGAAAAGAGTGGGTAACACCATTGGTCAGTGGAAAAGAATGTGCTTACACCATTTTTGACAAAGGCGTTGCAAAGTGTGGCATTGAGAAAGCATACTTTGACGGGAAGATTACATTCCGCAAACCGGTTTCATGTCATCTCTATCCCATTCGCATCAACAAAATGAAAAATGCTGTCGAGGCCATAAACTACGACAGATGGAGCATTTGCAAGCCCGCATGCAAGCTGGGCGATTCATTAAAAGTTCCGATTTATAAATTTCTCAAGGATTCACTTACAAGAAAATTCGGGGAGGAATGGTACAAGGAACTGGAAGTGGCTGCGGAAGAATTAACAAGGCATTCAGCGAAATAAATTGAATAGAGTTATTAGCCACTATCCCGATAGCTATCGGGAACACAAATTAACATGAAATATATTTCAAGACAAGAATTGATTTGTGATAATTCGTGAAATTGGTGGCAAGATACAACGCGGCTCTGCTGCAAAGTCGTTCATTAATAATTCAATGGCTAAGGGAAATACAAAACAAAGTTTATTTTCAATTATAATTAATATATGAAAGTAGCAGTAGCAGGCGCAACTGGATTGGTTGGGACCAAAATGCTTGAGGTGTTGGCTGAGCGGAATTTTCCGGTAACGGAACTGATTCCTGTAGCAACAGAAAAATCTGTTGGCAAAGAAATTTCATTCCGCGGAAAAAAATACAAAGTGGTAAGCATGACCACTGCCATTTCAATGAAGCCGCAGATTGCCTTGTTCAGCGCAGGTGGAAATACGTCACTTGAATGGGCTCCGCAGTTTGCTGCTGTGGGATGTACAGTCATTGACAATTCTTCTGCATGGCGGATGGATGCAACGAAAAAACTGATCGTCCCTGAGATTAATGCCAACGAACTGACGAAAGAAGACAAGATCATTGCCAACCCGAATTGTTC
>CAYHHK010000079.1:0-2574 GCA_964356415.1 uncultured Flavobacteriales bacterium | reverse complement strand
CCCGGCTTATACCCTTCATCAATCAACAAATGCCCCCCCAGCGCAGCCGCCACCGCCAGTTCATCGCAATGGTTATTCTCTTTGTTGCTTGCGTGTCCGCGCACCCACACAAATTTTACTTTGTGTTTTCTAAAGGCGCGTAAAAAACGGATCCACAAATCAGGATTTTTTTTCTTCGCAAAGTTTTTTTTCTCCCAGCCGAATACCCAGCCTTTTTCTACAGCGTAAACTACGTATTGAGAATCTGAATAAACGGTAACATGTTGTCCTTCCGTTTTCAATGCTTCCAGCGCAACGATCACGCTGAGGAGTTCCATCCTGTTATTGGTGGTGAGACGGTAACCCTGCGAAATTTCTTTTCTGTGTTTGCCTGAAATGAGCACGGCGCCAAATCCGCCCGGACCGGGATTGCCGCGGGATGCGCCGTCAGTGTAAATGGTGATCACTATTAATTAAATAATTGATGGATTTTTTCTTTTCGACCTGATGGTTTTAACCTTAGTATTATCAAAATCCACCCGATAAAAAACCTTATTACCTTATTTATCTGCTCCTGCATAAAATATTTATTTTATTTAATAGGTAATAAGGTTGATATGAAATTATATTGGTGTTTCTACTAAGGTTGAATGCCTTCTTACGCGAGGTCGGTTTTTCCGGACGCCTTTAAATAGAAACGGGTTTCAACACTCCCAGTTCCTTCCCAACTTTCGTAAATGCAGCAATCGCTTTATCAATGTGATGCCTTTCATGCGCCGCAGAGAGCTGAACCCTGATGCGTGCATTTCCTTTTGCTACCACAGGAAAGAAAAATCCAGTCACATAAATTCCTTCATCGAGAAGCTTTGATGCAAAGTCCTGTGCAAGCTTGGCTTCATACAACATGATAGGAACAATCGGATGCTCACCCGGCTCGTCCGACGTAGCTTTACGTGAAGGTGGAGTGATATCGAATCCCGCTGCCGTAATTTTTTCCCGGAAATATTTTGTGTTCTCCCAGAGTTTGTCGCGTAAGGATGTTGTTTCGCTCAGCATATCAATCACCGCAATGGACGCGCCAACAATTGAAGGAGCAAGCGAATTTGAAAACAAATACGGACGCGAACGCTGACGGAGCATCTCAATAATTTCTTTTTTTCCTGATGTAAATCCGCCCATGGCACCACCCAGCGCTTTGCCGAGCGTACCAGTAATAATATCAATACGTCCCATCACGTTTCTGTATTCATGCGTTCCCCTGCCTGTCTTGCCCATAAAGCCGGAAGCATGACATTCATCGATCATGACCAACGCTTTGTATTTGTCGGCGAGGTTACAGATTTTGTCGAGTTGCGCAATGGTGCCATCCATGCTGAAAACACCATCGGTCACAATCATCCTGTGACGTAGGTGCTGTGTTTCCTGCAGAACTTTTTCCAGCTCCTCCATCGTATTGTGTTTGTAACGGAACCGTTGCGCTTTGCATAACCGCACGCCGTCAATGATAGAAGCATGGTTCAGTTCATCGCTGATGATGGCATCATTTTCATTCAACAGCGGTTCGAAGATGCCGCCATTTGCATCAAAAGCAGCTGCATATAATATGGTGTCTTCCGTTCCGAGGAACTTCGAAATTTTTTCTTCCAGCGTTTTGTGGATGTCTTGTGTACCGCAAATGAAACGCACGGAACTCATTCCGTAACCGTGTGTATCAATGGCTTTTTTCGCGGCTTCAATTACTTTGGGGTGAGATGACAATCCAAGATAATTATTGGCGCAAAAATTTAATACGGCTTTTCCATTGGCAGTGATCTCAGCTCCCTGTGGTGTACTGATGATGCGTTCCTGCTTGTAAAGTCCTGCAGATTTTATTTCTTCTAGCTCCTTTTGGAGGGCGGGTTTAAGGGTGTTGTACATAGTGATTGTTCGAATAACGAATGAGTGCGAATATACGAATTGCGAATTTCTATTCGTTACTCAACAACCAGTTTTTGCGTAAAAACATTTTCCCCACCCTTAACCCGAACAAAATAAATACCCGGGTTCAGGTTTGTATTTATAGGTTGGGGGCTTTGTACTACAGGGGAAGAGTAAACTATTTCGCCAAGCGGATTAAAGACTTCAATCATTGAAGGAATGGACATTTGATTCAATGTAATTGTGAATTCAGAAGTGGTTGGGTTGGGATAAATCAAAAAGAAATTTTTTTTATTGAAATCTTCAATGGAAACTATTTCTGATACAGTGAATGAGTCGCATAGAAAATCGTTGGAATGATCTTTATCCACTTTCAGATCAGGACATGATACCCAGCAGCAGAAACGGTAGAAATTGACCACACTGCAACCATGCACTTCTCTCAGTGTATCAAGAAGAAAGCTTTGTGATTGACCGGGTTGCAGGTTGCAATTTATCCAGCGATGATATTGATAGGGGCCGCAAACGCCATTGTTTGTGCTTAGCGCACTTACATAAAATCCATTGATATTGATGGCTCCATTGTTCTGAACAAGTATTTCAGGCAGGAATTTTATGTAGCATAAATTTGTGTTTGGTATATAGAGGCGTGCTGATGCCGTGTCAAATGAAACACTA
>CAYHHK010000078.1:0-18947 GCA_964356415.1 uncultured Flavobacteriales bacterium | reverse complement strand
CATCCGTTGGCTTGGATTTGAATGGGAGAATGAATTTTATGCTTCTGATTATTTCGAGCAGATTTATGAGTTCGCCGTTACCCTGATTAAAAAGGGGCTGGCTTATGTGGATGATCAGAGTGCAGAAACAATTGCTTCGCAGAAAGGAACACCAACAGAGGCAGGAAAGGCTTCTCCTTTTCGTGACCGGAGTATTGAGGAAAATCTTGACCTTTTCGCGCGAATGCGTGCAGGAGAATTTGCAGAGGGAAGTCGCGTGCTTCGGGCTAAGATAGACATGGCATCTCCGAACATGCACCTGCGTGATCCGCTGATGTACCGCATTAAGTTTGACCATCATCACCGCACGGGTGACAAATGGAAAATTTATCCGATGTATGATTTCGCACACGGACAAAGCGACAGCATTGAAAATATCACGCACAGCATTTGCACGCTGGAGTTTGAAGTGCATCGTCCATTGTATGAGTGGTATATCAAGCAACTTGGCATTTTCCCTTCACAGCAAATTGAATTCGCGCGGCTGAATCTCAATTATACTGTGATGAGTAAGCGAAAGCTGTTGCGGCTTGTGAATGAAAAATATGTTTCAGGATGGGATGATCCGCGTATGCCGACAATCTCAGGTTTTCGCAGGCGCGGTTTTACTCCCGAGAGCATCCGTGATTTTGCGGAGAAGGTTGGTGTTGCCAGAAGAGAAAATGTAATTGATGTTGCAGTTTTGGAATTCTGTTTGCGCGAACACCTCAATAAAATAGCGCTGCGTAGGATGGTTGTTCTCGATCCGCTGAAAGTTATCATCACCAATTATCCTGATGGAATTTCTGAAAAACTTTCTGCAGAAAATTTACCCGGAGAGGATCTTTCACTGCACCGCGAAATCACCTTTTCAAAGGAGATCTATATTGAACAGGAAGATTATATGGAAAATCCGCCTGCAGGATATAACAGGTTTTTTCCGGGAGGAATGGTTCGTTTGAAACATGCTTTCATTTTGAAGTGTGACGAGGCGATAAAAAATCCGGATGGTTCCTTGAAAGAACTGCACTGCACGTATTTTCCTGAAAGCCGGAGTGGTCAGGATAAATCGGGCATCAAAGTGAAGGGTGTCATTCATTTTGTGAATGCTGCCGATGCGATTGATGCTGAGGTCCGGATGTACGAAAGGCTGTTCAATGTGGAAGCCCCGGTTGCAGGTGAGGAAGATTTTACGAAATATCTGAACCCTGATTCATTAAAGGTAATTACATCAGCAAAAGCGGAGCCCTCTTTGGGAAATTCAAAACAGGGTGATAAGTTCCAGTTTTTACGGATGGGGTATTTCTGCGCAGACAAAGATTCTAACCCTTCGAAACTTATTTTCAACAGGACGGTTACATTGAAGGATGCTTGGGCGAAGGGGAATAAGGTGCAGTAGGCGGTAAGCAGAAGGCAATGCGTAGCCAAATTGAATTCTTGTTTCAGGCTAATGGCATCGTTTAGAGAAAGGGAGAGAGGGTGAAAGGGAGAGATGGAGAAAGGGAGACAATAAGCAGTCAAAAGAGAATATACTTTTGGAAAGGAATAATAGAAGAACATTACAAATGAAGGGAGAGTTTGATCGTGGAAAATAGCATTCAGAATATTGAAAAGGAGATTATCGAAGAGTTTGAACTCTTTGATGAGTGGAGTGCGAAGTACGAGTACATTATCGAGCTTGGACAGAAGTTGCCTCCTTTGGATGAAAAGTATAAAATTGATGAGAACAAAATAAGGGGATGCCAGAGTAGCGTGTGGCTTAATGCTTATGAAAAGGAAGGGAAAGTATTCTTTGAAGCAGACAGTGATTCAACTTTTGTGAAAGGAGAAATTGCATTGCTGATCCGAGTATTGTCAAACCAGAAGCCTGAAGATGTGATCAATGCTGAGTTGAAATTTATTGATGTAATTGGTTTGCGTCAACACGTTGCAGTGACCAGAGCAAACGGACTGGCAAGCATGATTAAACAGATGAAAATTTTCGCACTTGGTTTCCAGACAGTTAACCGTTCGCCTCAGTGAATTTGTACTTAGGTGGATAAATAAAAACAAAAATCGTGACTGAAGAAATAATAGACATACGACCCATTACTGAACGCGTGAAAGATGTGCTTCGTACATGTTACGACCCGGAAATCCCGGTGAACATTCTTGAACTCGGATTGATTTACGAGATCAATGTGCTGGAAGGGAATGACATCATTGTAAAGATGACACTGACTTCGCCGGCCTGTCCGGTTGCTGAAACATTGCCGGTTGATGTTGAGCAAAAAATAAAAGAAATTCCTGATGTAAATAATGCAAAAGTTGAGATCACTTTTGACCCGCCCTGGGAAAAGGACATGATGAGTGAAGAGGCGAAGATGGAATTGGGGATGTGGTAGGCCCCGAAGCTTCTGTGGCAGTAGACAGTATGCAGTAGGCAAGAGCATTCAGTAGACAACCCGCCCGAACGACTGTTCAGTCTTGCGGTTAGACAATAGACAAGAACAGCCAATAAACAAAAACCAAAACCAAGTTAACACCAGTAGGAATGGAGGGGCCAATAGTAAATAAAGTAGAAGAAAGCGGGTTGTTGCAATTCGATCTGGAGGAATTATATCAGCCGGGGGAGCGGATACTCTTTGACATGAAGCCATGGCTTTTTCAGGAATTGATATTAAAAGAGAAAGATCTCCGGGAGCAGATAAAAACTCACAATTGGTCACAATACAAAAATAAATTCGTTGCCATCACCTGCACTGCCGATGCCATTGTGCCAACATGGGCTTATATGCTTGTGGTTACTCAGCTCGAGCCCATTGCAAAGAAGATTGTTTTCGGCAGCTTCACACTGCTTGAGGAGCAACTTTTCAGGGAGGCCATTTCAAAACTTGATCCTGAAAAATTCAAAAATCAAAAGGTTGTGCTAAAAGGATGCGGCGATCACGTGCCTGTCTCGGCATATGTGGAATTTACAAATTTTCTTCGCCCGCTTGTAAAGAGCATTATGTATGGTGAGCCCTGTTCAACCGTTCCGGTTTATAAAAGCAAGGTTTAATTGTCCCGTTATCTAATTGATCACCCAAGTTATCAGGATTGGAGACGTAAAATAAATGCGAGTTACTTTTGTTCCTGAAGGTTTTTTTGTGGCTGTGCAAACAGGAACAATGCATTGAAGAAAGCAAAAAATGTGGCGCCGGGTTGTGTTTCAATGGTATCTTCAGTCAACATAGAAAATACCAACGTCAGGAAAAACACCAGGTATAGGAAATTCTTATTTTGTTTTAAGAACAGGATCGGGTAGCAGATCGCAAAAAGAAAATATGCGAAACCAAATACTCCGAATGCAACGGCAATTGCCAGATACTGATTGTGTGCACGCAGGTAATGATCACTATCAAGTTTCGAATTCATCAAAGCATACTGCCTGTGAACTTCATTTGGCAAGTCGCCAGTTCCTGCTCCGAAAAGTAAATTGGAACCGATAGCATTGCGTGCTGCTTTCCATGATTCCAGACGCTGCATAATAGAATGGCCATTAGGGTCGCCACCTTTAAATGACTGGTCTACTTCCCAAAGAAGCTCCAGCAGGCGGACCTTGACAGATGGGGATTGGTAGTCTACATTTGGAATGCCTGATTCGATTGATCTTATTTCTTTATTACTCAGGCTTGCAACAGCAGCAGCGTCTTTTCTCAATCCCTTGGAGGCCAGGAAACGGATCAAAGTATATTTCAAAGGCTGCGCTTTAATATCAAGCGAATCATAATGGATGTTGCTCCGTTTTTTCCATTCAGCGCGCATTTCTTTCTCAGACATATAAATGTATGCAGGAAATCCATTTTCAACTTCCGGATTATTCAGATCAAAAGAATAGTCATTTCCAAGAGCTGTTTTTGCATTCACATCAATAAACACATAGCGCAGGGCATATTTTGCTTTATAAGTTTTGTTCAGCTGGAAATATAAAACAGACATACCGGAGATAATAGCAACGATAAGTATTAGTTTTCCGAAACCGGCTTGCCGCTGCCAGGTATATGAAATGATCAAAAGAGAGAGTATAGCTAGAAGCACCGAGAGGCCGGTAAGTGATTCTACAATAACAAGAAAAATGAAAAACCAGAGAGCAAGCAAAAAGGCCGCAAACCTATAAAAGGGGTTGGCAATTATTTTATTGAAAAAAACAAAATACCATATACATAAAATCGCAATGCAGGTGAATAATCCAAAACGGATATGGGAAATTTTAAAGATGAAAACATCACGGATGTCAATCACTTCCCTGTGAATGACTCCGGTTAGCACAGCAATGCTCACAAGAGTACCTGCGAAAACAGCGGCAATGAAACAGGAAAGCACAAGGTGAAATTGTTTTTTGGTAAGAGGTTCATTTCCTGCAATGATCAAAGTGAGAACCAGTATCGGTAGTTTAATCCTGATATCATTCCATCCCTGGGCAAGATCCGTTGTCCAGAGCAAACCAACGACATGCATGAGCCAGATGCCTGCTATCAACATGGCGGATTTGTTCCTGAAAAAGCGTATGAATTTTTCTTTAAAATTTCCTTCCAGGAATAATGAACCGGCGAGAATAAACTGTGAAAGACTAATCAGGAACAGGGACAACGGCAGACCCGTAACGAGGACGATTAGCCCGAAAACGTAGAGATAATTGTGTCGCAGGAATAGTGGTTTATTCATTCTTAAATTCCCTGCAAATGAAACGAAAGCCCTGCCTGGTTATTTGATTAAAACAGAAATTTTGAAAGAACCGATTGTGGATGAGATGATCACTTTCTTATTTCTTCAATAGAAGCTTTGAAGGTGCCATTCAGGATTCCGGAATGCATCCCGGGATTGCCTAGCACATCAATTGCCTTCTGAACCTCCTTGTCGTTATCAAAAGAGGCTTCAATTTTCCCGGCCTGATAGTAATATCGTGTTACGATCTCCTGTTCTATAAATCCTGATATTTCCTGTTTATTTTTTTGAACATCATCTTTCTTATTGTGCGCCAGTTTCTGTTTCAGTCCTTCAATGTCATTCTTAAGATCTTCCAGGTATTTTTCCTCTTCTGAATTCTTTTTCAGTTCATCAAGGCTTTTTTCGCTTTTTGTTGTATAGTCATAATCTTTCTCTGTAATGTAAGCCATAAAATCATTCCAGTCTGTTTCGCTGAGTTTAAAATCCCGTGCAGGAACAATGGAAGCGTGTTCGTTCCTGTAATGACTGGCAAAGTCAAAAATGATATTTTTTGTAATCAGACTAATTGTGATGTTGCTGATTTTTTTTTGTTCAACAATGAGGTCAGGCAAAATTCCTCCGCCATCAAAAACTTCTCTGCCGGCCTTTGTCTTAAAAGCTGTGACGAGCGTATCCGGAACTTTCCCTACGCTGCCGTCATCATTCCTGTGGGTATAGTCAAGTGCCTGTATGCAGCGGCCGCTGGGTACATAATATTTTGAAGTGGTGATCTTGAGTTGTGAATTGTATCCGAGCGTGCGTGTGGTTTGCACCAACCCTTTACCAAATGTCCGCTGACCAATGATGACTCCTCGGTCAAGATCCTGAAGGGTACCTGAGACAATTTCTGACGCTGAGGCAGAGCCGCTGTTTACGAGTACAGCAAGAGGGATATTTATATCAATGGCAGTATTGATGGCTTTATAGGATTTGTCGAGCGCTTTTACTTTGCTTCTCGTGCTTACTATCTCCTGGCCTTTATCAACAAATACATTCGTCACATTGACTGCTTCATTCAGCAATCCGCCCGGGTTAAATCGCAAGTCAAGGACCACTCCTTTCAGGCTGTTTTTTTCTTTCAGTTTCACAAGTGCATCTTTTACATCAGCGCTGCAGTTGTCGGTGAAATTTGTGAGGCGTATGTATCCGATATCATTCTTCAGCATGCCGTAATATGGAACGCTCTTCACTTTTATTTCTTCGCGGGTAATTATTTTTTCGATGGGTTCTTTTACGCTTTCGCGCCTTATCAGGAGTTTTACCTGCGTCTTTGGCTGGCCTTTCAGGATGCGGCTGATCTCATCTGTTTTTTTTCCTTTGGCGCTGATGCCTTCCACTGAAAGGATCTCATCTCCGGCACGCAAATCAGCCTTTTGCGCAGGGAACCCTTCGTACGGCTCACTGATGGCTACATAATCTCCTTTTTGTCTGATCAATGCACCGATGCCACCGTACTGTCCGGTTGTCATGAACCGGTAGTCTTCGATTTCCGATTCAGGAATAAAATTTGTGTAAGGATCAAGCGTTGCCAGCATTGCATCAATCCCTTTTTTCATGAACTTTCCAGGCTCTACCGGATCAACATAATACATATTTACCTCGCGGTAAACAGAGGAAAAAATGTCAAGATTTTTAGAGATCTCAAAGTAGTCATCAACAAAGCTGTAAGTGACAACAGATGATGCTGATACAAAGCCCACCAGCAATAGCGTTCTGAACTTTTTTATAAGTGATTTTATCATGGAGAATTTTTGTAATGAATGAGTCAGGGAACAGGATCATAGCCATGTCCGCCCCATGGGTTGCATCTCGCAAGTCTTTTTAAAGTAAGCCAACCGCCTTTGGTTGCACCATATTTTGCGATTGCTTGTTTTCCATATTCAGAGCAGGAAGGGGTAAACCTGCAGCTTGGTGATAGCAACGGTGAGATGGCTCCCTGATAAAATTTGATCAGGAGGAGGAACAGCTTACCGAGAATGTTTGATAATAGCTTCTTCAAAGCGATGCAAAGTTAAAAGGAATTTTTTTTCGACCTCTTCATAATCAGGCACTTTTCGACCATTGAAAACGACCAGTATTGCGCATTGTAATTCCTTTGATTGCAATAACGAATAAATACCTGATTTATTCTTGCGGTAAACTTCACGAATCAGGCGTTTGATGCGGTTGCGGTCAACGGCCCTTTTAAAGAAACGTTTGGGAACTGCAATGGCCAGTTGTGCAGGAAAGGTTGTTGTTAATTCTGTTATTGTCCAGCTAATCCGGAATGGATTCATGCTGATACTTTTTCCTTCTTCAATAATTTTTTCAATGAGCTTACGGCTTCGCAGACGTTCGTCTTTCGTAAAAGTGTGACGGGAAGCAGGCATTTTAATTGTGAATGGAAGCTATAAAGGGAAAATGGTAAAGAGGAATCGGCAGAGGGCATTGGAATTCGAAATCTATCACAAGGGAAGCGGGAATTCTAAACAGTTCAATATTTCAAGGACAATGAATCAGTGTAGCAACAAGACCGGGAATGGTTAACCTTTATTCTCTTTCTTAATATATTGTTCAAGGGCCATTGTCATGCTGGGAGCCGCAGGAATGGGCGCCTGAATGTCGAGACGAAGTCCTGCATCAAGAACGGCCTGTGCAGTAGTCGGACCAAATGCAGCGATCCGGGTATTGTTCTGCTTAAACGTAGGAAAATTTTTTGTGAGCGACTTTATACCTGACGGACTGAAAAAAACAAGTACATCGTAATTCACATTGGCAAGGTCGCTGAGGTCGCTTGCAACGGTTTTGTAAATTACAGCTTTTGAATAGAATATTTTTTCCTCGTCAAGCAATTCAAAAATGTCCTGTTTGTGAATGTCCGTACAGGGGACAAGGAATTTATCCTCGCGGTGTTTTTTAATCACATCCATCAGGTCAAACACTGTTTGTTTTCCGAAGAAGATCTTCCTTTTGCGGTAAACGACAAATTTCTGGAGGTAATAAGCAGTAGATTCAGAAACACAAAAGTATTTCATGGTCTCAGGCACAACGATCCGCATTTCAGCACAGATTCTGAAAAAATGATCTGCAGCATTTCTGCTGGTGAGGATAACAGAAGGGAATTCTGATATGTTTATTTTGTCCTTTCGGAAATCGATCGCCGATATTCCTTCAATCTGAATGAATGGGCGAAAATCAACTTTCAGGTTAAATTTCTTGGCAAGGTCAACGTAAGGATTTTTATCGTTCTCCGGCTTAACTTGTGTAACGAGGATACTTTTTACTTTCGTGCCCATATGGAAATCGTTTCAAAAATCCCCTTAATCCCCTGCTGAAAATTCATTGCTTCGACACCAATCTCACCAACACTAGCAGAGGGGCAATTTCGAGGGCGCAAAGATATAAAAATAAATAGAACGGAGAGAAGCCGGGGTAACTTACGGCAATAAGAATTCCGCGGCCAATGCGGTACAGGTAAGCAACTGATGCAAGGCCCAATGCGATAAAAATAAGGGTTGTGGTACCGGGGATATTTCCAAACAAAATAAGTGCAACTACGGGGATCAGGACCAGTCCGAGGAGGTTGTTAATGATGAAAACATTGAAAATATAAGTGGACATTTCCCTGCCCAGGTTAAAAAGGTATCCGCAAAACCGCAGCACAAGAAACTTCAGGGTAAATACTGCTGAAACAATCAGCGCAAAGAATACAAAGCGAATAAAACCGGTGTCCATGCCATCCAGGGACCAATCGTAATGAATACTGAGAAGGTAAATGAAGCTGGCGGCAACGATGCTGAATGAGACATTAAGCATTACAGAAGCGCGCTGCATTAGAAGGTTTTCATCCCTCACGATCTGGTTCGTGAGGTTATTGTTGAAACATGCGGCGATGATCTGGAAAAAGTTTTTCCTGTAGTAGGCCCTGATGTATGTAAGCATGCCAAGTACCAACACCAGAACAATAAACAACCAGTCTGGATTGGAAATTTTCAGTTGCTGAGGCAGATCATGCGTTGGCTGCAATTCATGGTAGCCCCAGATATTTACCTTATTTTGGATTGCTTCTGATAAAGAAGGAAAATGCAAAGTATCTGAGTGATAACCTGCAGAATCAATGGATAAATTTGTGGAAGCTTTTTCTACTGAATCGGCATGCAACCGTATGCGTGTAAAATGTTTTACAGCGGATACTGAATCTGTTGCTTGGGCAGCGGGAAAACTACTGTTGACCAAAGACGAATCGTGAACATTTTCTTGCACCGCACGAAGTTACGATGTTGTTACTCATTATGGGAGGTGCACAGGGCTAAAAAATCAACGGGCGGTTGTAGGTCAATTTGAATTAATGAGATTCCTTATTTCGCCCCGAACCATTGGGGTTTCATTCGCTCAGCTTAAACATCCTTGAGATATTAAAGCTCAGCTTCACGCCTCCTTTTTTCCAGCTGTCCTGGGTATTGGGAATAAAATCGGCTTCTGCCAACCCGATAGAATTGGTGTACATGATGGTGAACACGTGGCCTCCTGTTTCAATCTCCCAGCCGATGCCGAGTGGTGAATAATGATTTTCGAGATTGGTTGGGGAGATGTTGTAAAAATAGTCAGCAACAATGGCTGAGCTCCGTGTAATTTTCAACCTGAATCCTCCGCCGATGCTAAAAACATCATTGCTGTCGGAAGGCGACACGATGTTGTGGTGTACCCATGTAGGTGCAATTACAAGTGAAAAACGCGAACCGAATTTACGGGCAAGTATCAGTTGTGTACAAAAGCCAAGGCGATGTGGCAATTCATCAAGCTCCTCAAGAGGGTAATCTTTCGGTTTTTTTACTGTATAGGTGATTTCACCGAATAGTGCAATAGAAAGCGGGCTTCCGCCATTTGATTTTTGCTGAAGCAATTTCAGTTTGGCGATTCCTTCAAAGTTCTGATTTCTTTTGAGGTGAGCAATGCCAGCTGTGAGCCAGGGAGTAATTCCGTAATGAAATGCGATGCGGATGTCGGCAGATGCATCAAGGCCATAAAAGTTTTTCAGTCCGCCGCCGCTCTCGGGAAAAATATTTCCAAAAAGGTGTCCCACACGAAAATCGAGATTTCCTTTTGGCGTTGTTTCATTCGTTTCAATATTGATGATCTTAAAACCCTTGAAGGTAGCGATAACGGGCTCGCGTTTTGCCGGGGTCTGGCTTTGCAATTGTTTCAGCAAATCATCCTGGGCAAAGATGGTAGTGGAGAAAAGCGTCAGGATAGCAAGTAGTATTTTTTTCATAGGTAAATTTATTTTTTGTAAGGCTGATAGATGACATTGATATTAACTGCTACAGTATCTGCAATATTCTGAAAGAGGAGTTGCGGGATCTCTATTTTAAAATCTTGCACGGCCAATGGAAAATTACTTTGCAGCGAGGCTTCACCATCCTTCACGGTGAATGTTCCGGGTGTGGTAATTTCTTTTTCCTGTCCGTGCATGGCAATTTTTCCGGTAGAAGTTACTTCGTAGGTTCCGTCTTTGCTGAGATCAAAATCCCCGGCAATGGATCCGCTGTAGGTAGCATTCGGGAATTTATCACTCTCCAGGTATTTTTCGTTAAAGTGTTCCTCCATGAGATCTTTCTTAAACTTGAAACTGCGGATAGAAATAATGAATGCAACATTTTTCGTGGAGGTATTAAGGATGCTTTGCACGTTGGTGCTGGTGGCTTCAATATTTTCAAGCGGGGCTGCACTGAAAAAAGTTGCGCTGCCAGATTTGGCGGTGTATACCTGGGCCAGAAGTTGAAGGGCGCAGATATTTAGAATTGTGAATAACAGGGAGGTTTTTCTCATGGCAATTGCTGAGAAGCAAACCTACGGGATTTTTCAGGAAATAATAAGGGAAATTTAAAAAAATGGTTATCGAAATAAGCCATTAAAGAGACCCATTGATATTATGGCTGAAGAGGGATAAATTGCTGCCTAATTCGATTTAATAAACTTCGTCGTGTATTGTTCATCCGCGCCCGACAGTTTACAGATATACACTCCCGGCGCGAGGTCAGTAAAATCCTCATCCAGCTTGTAGGTATTGGCCCTGAAAAAACGATTGTCAAAAAATTTCATTTGGGTTTCGCCCAATGCATTTAAAACTTCAATGGAATAATAACCCTCCCGCTGTATTTTGAAATTCAAAAATGACCTTGATGTGGTGAGAGAAGGTGCAAGGAAAAACTGATTATTGTTTTTGTCATTCATATTTTCGGTTTGTGAATTATCATGATCCGGCCTTGCCATGCGTTGCGGGCAACCGGGAACGGTTACAGGCGATATGTAGGCATGAAATTTAGAGCCTGCATTTGCTCTGAAGCCATGTTTGAGTACCACCTGGTTGGAGGCGGCAAATGTTACATCAGCGCCTGCATCAACAATATAAGCTCCCTGGGGCTGGTTGTTGTCCACGCTGGTTCCCGCTTTGATAAAATCAGCAGCTTCATAATTTAAGATTGTGCGCGTTTCTGTTTTGTTTTGAAATAACCATTGTTCGTCTCTTTCTGTTACTTTACCTCCATTAAGAAGTAGCTTATACCTTGCAATGTTAATTTGATTTGTTGGCCAGTTTTCAAAAATCAATTCTGACCCTGATTTCAAATCAAATGTACAATCAAATAATCTCACACATGGTTCAAGAGTAATCTTGCCGCCATTTTCCAAAATATAAACACTAGAATATTTAGGGTCATTAGTTGGATATAAAACATTTGTACCATCATAAAATAAATCTGTCGTAACAGGAACTAACCGCTTGTCAGTATATGGCCCGCCGTTTGCTATTGTATTGTCTTGATCTACTTCGGCAACGGTTGGAAAAACGCCGCGAATAGTCTTAAAAGTATAGTTTGCAGGGAAAGTCACATTTGTTGTTATAGTAACCTCACCTGGATTATATATTGTTTTTTCGTCTGAATTATAAATATTAAGATTTATATATTTATCAATTAAATAATCTTGTTTTAGTCCACCTATTGGAACCAAAGCAGTTCCATTAACATCACTTTTATATCCGGCATATTGGACTCCTGTTGCATCTAAAAGCATATACCCGGCAATTGAATTGGGCCCTGGATGAATATAATAATTAGGATTTTCATTATATATGTCAACTGGAATAGGAGGTGAAAAACTTGGGGGACAGGTATTCGGATCTGCTTCTGAAATTGGAAAATAATTAATTGCATCAATAGGGATATAGTTGTAATACGGGTCGTAATCATCGGTTGAAAGAGTGGATTCATCATAATCATTATTATCCAATACCAAAATTGGGAATACAGTTAGATCATGTTTATCTGCAGATCCCCCGTCGAAGTTTTGACTGACAAAAGGATATTTCCGTAAAACACCTCTTGTAAAATCAATAATAAACTCAAGTTTATCAATAATTGGAGATGATTGAAGAGGGCCACAATGAATATATAAAGTATGTTTTAAAACCGAATGCGGATAAAAAATTCTATCGTCAATATTTTGTGGAAACTGCCATTCAAAAATTGTTGATGCTAAGGAACTTGGATTATCATTATTGAGATCACCAATGCTATTAATGCTACTCGATGTATAATAATTACACATTGGATTTGCCATCTCATCTTCGTTTGAGTAAATCCTATATATGGGTGAAATAAGCGTTGATAATGCTGTTTGCCAGCGATCGACGCCATTATAAGTCAATGGATCTGGAAGAGATAGCTGTCTTATTGTTGAGGTTGAGATAACTTCATCAGGAATAAAGGGGAAAGAAACTGTTTCAATTTTATATGATCTGGCATATTGCCCAGAGTTCCAAAGTTGCCAAGGATGGTTATTAAAAAACAATTGATATTCACCATCATAATTTTTTGCTCTATATTGAGTATTGCTTGTAAAAAGAAGTGCATGCCCAGAATAATCAACATATGGATTATAGTAGCTCAATGTTTGAGAAAAAACAAATTGTTGCGACAAGAGATAAATCGTCGCAAATAATAAATTTTTTTTAATTTTATTCATTTTTTGTATGCAATTAATTTATGTAAATAAATTTTTTTATGCAAATAGATTCTTCTTTCCTCACTACTGATATATAATAAATTCCATTTGGATAATTTGAAAAATAGAGATTTGTAAGATTGTTTTTCGTTTTTTTTGTAAGTAAAATATCTGCTTGTGAATTAAATATTCTAATAATTAAATCTTCATTTTCAGGAATGTTTTCAATATCAAATGCGATTATCGTGGTTGTGAGGGAGGAGTAAATTTTAATATCATTTACTTGTATGTTATAGGTATTTATTTTAGCCGTTAAATCATAAACAGCAATATTATTGGCCAATATTCCATCAATAGAATTAAAATTGCCACCAGTGTATAACTTATAATTTGTAGAATCCACAAATAAAGAGGTGACATATCCATAGGTGGTATCAAACATTACATGGCCGGTTTCAATCCAATTGATGCCATCAAACGAGGCAAGTGATGATGCTAGGTTTCCACCGGCTGAAGTAAAATGTCCACCTGCAAATATCCGCCCTTGAAAAGAAGCCAGAGAAAATACTTCCGAGTTTGGGGAGTTTAATCCAGTTCCTAAACTATAAAACTGTACACCATCCCATTTTGCGATATTGTTTACAGGTATGCTATTAATCATGGAGAAAACACCTCCTATGTATAAGTCAGTTCCAGAGACATATAAACAATTAACATATCCATTAACGCCTGTTGTGAAAAGTGACCATTGAGTTCCATCCCACCTTGCAAGGTCGTTTACCGGCAGCCCACCAGCTGAACTAAATGAACCGCCAACATATAATGCTCCATTGTAGACTGCCATACATCTAACAGTGCCATCAATACCTGACCCCAAACTATCCCAATTAATTCCATCCCAAGAAGCAATTGAATTTGCACTTATGCCTCCTACCTGTGAAAATGATCCACCAATGTATAAATCACCATTAAAAACATTAAGGCAACGAGGATAGTCCATGCTAAACATTGGTAACCCAACACTATCCCATTGGGATCCATTCCATTTACTAATATTTCCTGTTATCTGACCACCTGCTTTTGTAAAAGGGCCCGCAGCATACAAGTCATTTAGAAATTCCACTGCTGAACGCACTCCGTTACTATCTGTACCAGATCCTAAATTATTCCAGGACAAACCGTCCCATGAAGCAATTCCATTTGTTTGGGATCCGTCAGCATTTATGAAATCCCCCCCCATAATGAGTGAATTATTGTATTTGCTAATTGTCCAAACAATACCATCCACACCATTGTTGAGCGGCGACCATATTTGCGCATTCACTTCCAAAAAATAACAGGGGAGTGACAAACAAGTTAAGATTCTTAAAAGTTGAAAAACTTTCATCTCTGCTTTAGCTCCTTAACTTCTGCTTTCATCGAAGAGTTTTCCTTTTTCAACTCCTTTATCATCTTATACATTTCAATCATATCCAAACTCATCTCCTCCACATTTTGTGTTAAGCCGGTCAGCGTTTGCTTCAATGGCAATCCGTTCTTAACGATTTCCTTTCCAGGTGAAATGTATGGCAGATGTTTATTTATTCTAAAGTATTTTTCTTTTTCATCAAAGGACATCCTCTCATAATCTTCTTCGAAAACAAAATCGCAAAAAGCACTTTGATCAACAACCACTTCGCTGGCTCCTAACTTTTCACAAACTTTTTGTTGTGAAATCATTTAATTCGATTTGATAAACTTTGTAGAAACCTGTTGATTGTTTCCGGTAAGCGTACATAAATAAACACCCGGTGCCAAATCTGTAAAATCTTGCGACACGCTGTAATCTTCGGATTTGAAATAGCGGTTATTATAAACTGTTTTTTTTATTTCACCTAATGAGTTCATTACTTCAATAGTATAGTATCCATCCTTCTGCACTTTGAAATGCATGTTTGATGAATTGCTGGTTACGCTTGGTGCCAGAAAAAAATCTCCGTTTTTCGAGAATGTATCTGAGAAGTTCCCCTCACTATTATCACGACCGATTCTTGACCCATTGCAACCCGGTAAATTAACCGGGGTTATATATGCATGAAATTTTGAGCCCTGGTTGGCTCGAAAGCCATCCTTTAAAACCACTTGTAATTCAGAAGCAAATGTCACATCAGCACCACTTGCAACAGTATAATCCCCAAATTGTCCTGCGGCAACGAGCGGCTCGGCGCTTTCATATCGTAAAATACTACGGGTTTCCGTATAAGATCCGGTTGGCTCAGGAAGAGTAAATGTCAAAGCTCTTTTCGTAACTGTGCCACCATTATAAAGCAATTGATATCGGTCGGGGTTAATTGTCGGACCTCCGGTTTCATTTGCGAACACCATTTCCGAGCCGGGGTTTATTTCAAAGATGCAATCAAAAAGTTTTACGCATGGTTCGATGGTAAGCTTGCTGCCAGATTGCAAATGATATATTGAAGAATATTTTGAATCTCCTGAAGGGTATCCAGTGACATGATGTTCCAGTTCTAAATCCGTTTCAACTGGAACATCATTATAATTGGAATATGGGCCACCATTATCAGCGGTATTTGAGTTTAATACATCAGTATAATAAGGATAAGTTCCTCTAATTGTCTTAAATGTATAATTTGATGGAAAATGAAGATTGCTTGCGGTAACATTAGCTTCTGAAGGATTGTAAATTATTCTATCAATGCTATTAATCTCTTCCAGGAGAATATTCTCATTTATTTCATAGGTGTGTATTGCCATGGAGTTTTGAACATAGGGTAAAAGAACAGAAGCATCTTCATAATAACCAGCGTAATTTAGTCCTTCAAAGTCTCTAACAAATGTAGAAGTTAAAATTGAAAATGGAGGAATTGGTAATCTTTGAATGAATGCGCCAGAAAAATAATTATCTCCGCTGTTATTTACGTTATAATCTGAATAAATACCCATCAATAAAGCACAGGCAGCATCATCACTAATATTGAATGGTGTTAGATTTGTTGTTCCACCTTTATAGCCAGGTTGAGTTTCACAAATATCATTTAGGTCATTTGTGAAAATACAATATTCAGAACAATTGGTGCTCCGACTAAAATCATTAAAACTTGAAAGAAGTTGAGGACGCACTAATAGATCATAAACTGCTAAATCAGTTGTTTCGGAGTTTGTTGCTATAAATGGATATTCTCTCATTTTTCCTCGAGTTAGATCTATTAAAAATGAAAATGAATTTAATATAGGCGCAGTTGAAGAATTTCCACAATGAATGCTTATTGTAAATTTAAGAACGGTATGTGGGAATACATCGTTTACATTATCTCCACCGGCATCCTTCACAAACCCATTTGAAGCTAAAGACGACTCCTTTGATATTACCCCAACAAGATCAGAGTATGTATTGCTTAGGCTATACACATTAAAATCTCTTTTGGGAGTTTTAGTAAATAATTTATACGCATGACCATAATCAGTATACTCCCACCACTTTGCACCGATGTTATTGAATATTGCATTATTTGGATTTGGCAAGGTCAATACTCTTGTACTGGTGCCATCTTGACAATTACCTGATTGAGAAAAATGACATTCAAGGCTAAATGGAAATGAGACTGTCTCAACATAATATGATAATGCGTAATTTGAATTATCATCAATTATTTCCTGAATAAATTTACGCTTAATACCGGTAAGACCTGTTTCTCCCCACGGAAAATCATCTAAGAGCAATTGAAATTCTCCCCAATAACTTCGTTTATCTTGTCCCATTTTTGATTCATAATATGCAGATCCTAAGTCAGTGTTATATTTTAAGTCGTTTATCACAGAGAGACCAGTTTTATTCGAATAAGGATTTATCAAATCCTGAGATTTACAATCCAATCTGCAAAACAATAAAGCAAATAAACCTAAACAGAATAATTTGGTTGCCCTATTTTTTAATAAATGGATATACGTATTTTTCATTTTCTTCTTCGGTTAAAATTATTAATGAATAAATTCCCGGTTTGAAACTATTGAGATCGATTTCATAAGGAATAAAACATCTGCTGTATTTAGCAACTTTGGATCCTGAAGCAGAAACAATATGAATACTATAATTACCAAATGATAGAATACTGCCTACTTCTGATAAGTAAAGTTTCTCGGATGTGGGATTTGGGTAAATAATAAGTTTGTTGGATAATTTAAATTCAATTTTGTTGTAAGGATTGTATCTGGAAATATTTGAGCGCATGAGTCCGTTAATGTGGCTGAATCCTCCTCCGACATATAATTCGCCGTTAAATACTTCAAGTTCATTTACAAATCCGAGTGCATTGGCTAGAGAATCATAATCAATTCCATTGTATCGGCCAATATCAGGTGGGCTTTGAAAATAGCCACACACAAAAATGCTATTTAAAAATGATTCAATTCCCATAATCCACGGGGTTGCACCGCCTGATGGATGAGCAATATCTGTCCAGTAGGTTCCATTATAGAACTTAACTGATGCAGAACCACTAGCGTATAATGTATCATTATGGATTGTAAAATCAGAAGGCATATCGAAATACTGCAATCCAAAATCACCCCAATTCACACCATTCCAGGCCACAATTGCTGGCGATGCTTGAGTGAGGGAGTCAATTAAAGGACCAGAAAAAACACCTCCAATGATTAATTTATTTTCAAACACATGCATAGATGTAACATAATCATCTAGACCATTTTTTAAGCCTTCCCAAAAACTACCATTCCATTTGGCAATATTAGATACTGTGTCATTACCTGAAAAGTGAAAGTTACCAGCAGCATAAAGTTCCCCATTGTAAACTTCAAGGGCGCTTACGTATGCACCTGTTTCTTCAAATCCTTGTCCTAAGGCATTCCAGGAAATTCCATCCCATCTTGCAATATTATTAACGCGAATATTGTTTATTGAATCAAAGTGACCACCGACGATTAAATCCCCGTTAAAAATTGTTATTGATCCGACGTAGACAGAAAAGCCATGAAATAAATTTCCAAAACCTATGCTACTCCAGTTTATTCCATCCCAATATGCTACCTTATCTGATTGAGTTCCTCCAGCCAGCGTAAACTCACCTCCAACATATAACCTTCCGGAAATAGTATCGTTTTTTAATGTATAAATAATTCCATTTACACCTCCCCCTACATCCCGCCATTGCTGTGAAAATGTAACCGAGGAAGCTAAAAGCAAGAGAGAAAATAATAAGATTCTCATCTTCTTTTCAAACTTGTAATTTCTGATTTTAAATCTTCGTTCTCTTTTTTCAATGCCTGAACTGCCTTGTAAAGTTCAATCATATCCAAACTCATCTCCTCCACATTTTGCGTTAACCCTGTGAGCGTCTGCTTCAATGGCAGTCCATTCTTTATGATTTCTGTTCCCGGAGAAATGTATGGCAAATGTTTATTTGATTTCAAGTATTTTTCTTTTTCATCAAAGGACATCCTCTCATGGCCTTCTTCGAAAACAAAGTCGCACCAATTATTTGCTTCTTCAACCACAACTTCTTTCGCTCTGATACTACCGCAAACCTGCAATTTATATGTATTGCCGGCATCTGGTGCAACACCTATTCCAACATTGCCGCTGATTTTTGCATTTCCTGAAACGTGCAGACGATAGGAAGGGCTTATACCTACTCCCAGGTTTCCGCTGGTGCCATTTCCAACCACCACGTGGTTTCCACAATAATAGTTTAATAAAAGTGCACTATTCTGGCCGGCTGATTGTCCGTATCCGATAAATCCATCTGCATCTATTATCCCATGCTGCGAATCAGATCCAAAGCGAAGCACATTATACAATCCATTTTGAGATGAAATATTGTATGATTCCATCATCCCAAGAAATTGATGTGTCACAGGTGAATAGAGGCTCGTTGGATTGCAAATGGTTCCAAGCGTTCCCGGATCCGGAGCTTTTCCATAACTGAATATCTCAGGCGTATTGCCCTGTGCAGAAAGATGGCCGATGTAAATATTTGAACGAAATAAATTTCCGTCAGCATCAACACTGATGATTCCCTGTCCCGAATCTGCAAGCGCATGAACCCGCATATTTCCATTTCCTAGCATTCGCATCCGCTCCTGTCCGTTCGTTTTCAAAACCAAATCACTACTATCAGTCGTACCGATAAAATGATTTGAAGGATTCGTATTTGCATTGCCCCCCATGGTCCAGTCGTCCCGCTCCGGTTCGCTCAATGTAG
>CAYHHK010000077.1:0-19076 GCA_964356415.1 uncultured Flavobacteriales bacterium | reverse complement strand
GCAAATGCGCTGCCCATCATTCCATAGCCGATCAATCCAACCGTTTTTCCGGAAAGTTCCACTCCGCGGTTCGCTTCCCTGATCCATTTTCCTTCTTTCACTTCGCGATCAGCGCTGTTCAGGTTATTAAAAAGCGCAAGCAACATTCCGATGGCATGTTCACCAACTGCATCTTTGTTTCCCTCCGGCGAATTGATGCATGCAATGCCTTTGCTTTCCGCGTATTTCACATCAATGCTTTCCATTCCCGCACCCACCCTCCCGATGAATTTCAGTTGTGTGGCTTTGTCAAGGAATTCTTTGTCAAGCTTGATCCTGCTACGAATAATTACACCATGATAGTCGCTGATAACATTTAATATTTCTTGTCTAGAAAGAGAGAACCCATCAATACACTCATGCCCTGCATCTTTCAACAAAGATTTTAAAATCTGATGCGCTGTATCTATGAAAAGTATTTTCATTTTTTTTTTCTTTTACCAACTTTTTTTGGTCTAATGTATACCTCTTCGTCTTCTTCCTTCCCTCACCCCTCCCGATACTTCGGGACCTTAAGGGCGCCTCCCCCTGGAATCAAAATGTTTTTTGAAATTCTATCTATGATTTGTTTTTTCTTCTTGAAATGTACTATATAGTATAACCTGCCGATTGCTAACTTTTTTTGGCTTTTGTCTTCTCATCCCCCCTCTCTCCCCATCACCCCATCTCCCTCTCACCCTTTCTCTCCATCTTCCTAATTCCTACTCTCCTCAATCGCATTCGTCAATTCCACAAACTGCTCCCATCCCAATTGCTCTGCCCTCATCGTAATGTACGGCAAAGATTTGATTTTTTCTTTTTCAAGCAAGGGTAACAACCCATTCCCGAGCATTTTCCTTCGCTGGTTGAAAGCTGTTTTTACAACATTGAAGAATTGTCTCTCATTGCATCCCAAAACAAAGTTCTCTTTTCGTTCAAATCGCAGCACGCATGATTTTACTTTTGGTGGAGGAGAGAAGTCATTTTCATTCAGGGTGAACATCAACTCAACGTTATACCAGGCTTGTAGCAATACACTTGGAATTCCGTAATCCCGGTTTCCCGGTGGGGAAGCAATTCTTTCTCCCACTTCTTTCTGAAACATGCCGACAACTTCGGGCACCAGTTCTTTATGCTCCAGCACTGCAAAAAGAATTTGAGAGGAAATGTTGTATGGAAAATTTCCGATGATGGCGAAAGGTTCAGGAAAGGTTTTCTTCAGGTCCATTCGTAAAAAATCTCCTTCGGCAATATCGCGCGCCTTGTCCGGAAATTTTTGAAGAAGATATTGAACTGACTCTTTGTCTATTTCAATCAGCCTGGTTTCAAATTCTTTCCGCTGAAAAAGAAACTGTGAAAGGATTCCCATGCCCGGGCCGATCTCCAGTACCTGTTTATACCTTCCCTTCGGCTCAAGTGCGTCTGAAATCTGTTTTGCAATTCCTTCATCCTTAAGAAAATGTTGCCCGAAATATTTTTTTGCGTTTACGTTTTGCGCCATTGGTTTCAAAGGTAATCGCTGGTTTTGAAAGAAAAAATATTTCGCATAAATCGAAAGTATTTCAATTGGAAAGATTCCTCTCTCACCCTTAAGTTTCGGGAGCGAGAGAGCAATGACAGATTACTAATTGTGAAGTTGGCGGAAGAGAAAATTTGCGTCTTGAATGCAAAATTTCTCTTCCGCCAACTTTGGATGTAACTTTCTCTGTCATTCCGATCCCGTCCCGAAGTTTCGGGACGCGGAGAGGAATCTTTCAAAACGAACCATTATTCACCATTTCAAGGTTTGCCTGAGTGGTGCGCTTCAAAATCCATACCCTTCATACCCTGAAGTAAACTCTGCTGGCTGAAAAACGGGATTGAATACAAAGCTTTTATATTCATACTTTTCAAAAAATCCTTTATCGTCATGGATCTCCTGAACCAATGGCAACATGGTGTTCAGGTCTATGTAAAAGATCATCTTTCTGCCGAACATGCTTGGCACGCGTATCTGCTGTCCTGCTTTAATATCATAAACATCTTCCACATCCTTATTGGCGCACACCAGCATGTATTCATTCACAAAATTTCTCGCTGCAATATCAACCAGGCTCTCACCTTCTTTTGCTGTTTGCGTTGTGTAGGCAAAGTCAGGATAGTCAAACTCCATTTTCACACAGCTGCGAAGTTCAAACTGAACAGTATCTGCGATGCTGAGATAATCGAAAAGCTTTTCTCCAAATGCTGATCTGTAATGACCAATCATTTTCATAAGGTAATCAAACCCAATGTCCAGTACAGTATGATGCGAACTTTCCCGAACAAGCATACTGTTCGGACTAAGTTTCAGGTTGATGTATGGAAAGGAATTTGGGGAGATATAAAGATGATTGTTCCATTCTCCATTGCGGTAAAGAATTTCTACGCCTTTTCTGGGAGCAAACATGTGTAAATACATTCGGAGAGGAGCACGGAGTAATTTGACTAGGATCTCTCCTTTTTCAACGTTGCCATTTTTAACCCGTTCAGTAGTATTCAGAATAAATGAGGCACTCTTGAGATTAGCGCATGCAGCAGTCATCTGATCCAGCACAAGCCTTTCTTTTTTCTCTGTGGATTGTCCGAAAAGAAGAGATGGAATTAATAGTAAAACGAGTAATCGCAGCATTCTTCAGTCAACAACTTCCAGTAATGTCCGGAAGGCAATAAATTTATCTTTGAATTTTGCCGTATGCTCCGCACGCAAAGCCTGCGCATGGTCATGTTCATATTCGAGAAAGTCGCTCATGTTGTTGCAGGAATACTGTATGCTGTAAGTTTTGCCGCCGGAATCTTCATCGCCGATGATACGCAGTATCCTGCTCGTTGTAAATTTTCCTGTGCGCATAACCTCAGGTATGTGTAATTCTTTCATCCATGCAAGCCACTCATCATGGACATCTGCTTCAATGTTAACGGTAACGTTGTAAATGATCATTGGTTTTTTCTTGCGGGTAAAAATAAAAAGTTCCTCCTTCTATTTTACACGCTTTGAAATAAGTTCACTTGTGATTTTTGCAGACAATAAACACAATGGAATGCCGGCACCCGGGTGTACACTGCCCCCACTGAAATAGAGGCCTTTTATTTTCCTGCTGAAGTTGGCGTGCCGGAGAAAAGCTGAAAATATTTTATTGCTGCTGTTCCCGTAAATGGATCCCAGCCATGCATTTGTGTTTTTTTCGATCATCGGAGGTGTCATGATTTTTTCGGAAACGATCAAAGCCGATACGTCTTCATGAAGTACTTCAGATAATTTTCCCAAAACATTCTTTCTTAATTCTGCAGTCGTTTTTTCCCAGTCCTGCCCGTTATTGTATGGCGCCGATACCATCACAAACCAGTTCGACATTCCTTCGGGAGCATCGGAAGGATTCAATGAAGAAGAATTGTAGAGATAGACTGTAGGATCATCGCAAATCGCTTCATTCTTAAACAAAGCGTCGTATTCAGCGATGTCGCTTTTTCCAAAGAAAGTATTGTGGAGTTCGAGCGATGGAATTATTTTCTTGATTCCCCAGTAAAAAACAATAACAGAACTTGACCGTGGTTGCTCTGCAATAATTTTAGGCATCGGAATTTCCGGCAATAAATTTCTGTAGGTAAAATGTATATCAGCATTGCATAACACAACATCTGCAGGCATGAAATTGCCATTTGCTGTGACGCCTGTTACTTTTCCTTTTTCGTGGCAAATTTTTGTTACCGGACTATTCAGTTTTATTTCCACACCAACTTCCTCAGCAAGTTTTTTCAATGCTTTTGCTATGCTGATCATACCGCCTTCCGGTAAAAAAGAACCACCGTTAACAGCAAAGTGGGTGATAACGTTTAATGTTGCAGGGGCTTCAAAAGGGTTGGAGCCATTATAGCTTGCATAACGGTTGAATAGCTGGACAAGCCTTTCATCTTTAAAAGTTTTCCTGTTGTAGTTGTGCATGCTTTGAAATGCACGAATTCTGTTGAAGCGGAAAATGCCGCGCAGGGTTGGCCAATTCAGATAGTTTTTTGCAACGTGAAGAGAACGCTCCAGAAAAACTTCATGCGTCAGCCTGAAAATTTCACCCGATTCATCCAGCAGTTTATTCACCTGACTGAATGGCTCAGCTGATTTTTGTTTCAGTTCCGTTTCAAATTTTTTACGGTCGGTGAATGAATTGATATGGGTTCCGTCTGAAAAAAAATTCCTGAATAGCGGTTCTACTTGCAAAAAACGGATGTAATCATCAGGATTTTTATTCCAGAGTAAAAAAAGTTCGCTGATGTATTCCGGCTTGGTTAGGATAGATGGCCCTGTATCGAACCTAAATGGCCCGGAACGTATTTCCCTGATATTCCCACCGACCTGACCATTGGCTTCAATGAGCTGGACCCGGAAACCTGATTTTGCAAGACGAATTGCTGCAGCCAGGCCTGCAACACCCGCTCCAATCACAATAGCTTTCTTTTGACTCCTTTTATCCTGCATTTGGGAGCAAACATACATGATTCAGGGCTAATTAATAGGGAGTTTCAACAGTTATTACTGCGGACACTAAACCGTAGCACATCATCATTTACATTATTTGGTTTTCTTCTCAGCTGACTTAGTGGACACTATGGGAAATTGCTGAATGACAATATTGAGTTTTAATCAGGGAGATAACGGGTTTTAGACTGAAACGGATTTCCGGAATCTCCCATAACTCAACACAGTAATACTGTCATTCCGATCTCGGCTCAGACGAGAGAGGAATCCTTGAATTCATTTACATTATTATACTATTTTATTTCCTGCATAATAAACTAAATTTGCGCGGCAATATTTTTATGCGGATGATGGATCATAGAATAATTACAGAAGAAGCCATTGGCTTTGTATCAGAGCAAATTGATTTATCCCCGGAAAAAATTCTGCCCGATCAGGAATTAAAAACCCTGGGCCTCGATTCATTTCGCATCATTGAGCTCGTTTTGTTTATGGAGCGAAAAACTGGATTGTCATTTCCTGATCATGCATATACACCGGATAATTTAAGGTCCCTTGATTCAATTGTTACCTGTTTTATGAATCTCAAGCGGTGAACGGCAAGACTAAATACCGCCTGAATGGTGCAGACCGGTTTCAATTATTTTTTGATTCCATCGCCAGAAAGAAGACCGGCATTGGAAATGTAATCCGCGCAGTGGTTACTCTCGGCGGAAACATTTCAGAAAGTGATTTTCGCAAAAACATTTCTTCGAATGAAGCCATCCATTTATTGACCTGCTTTTCCCTGAAAAAAAATTGGTACTCCGCACTTTTTTATTTTGAACCCAAAGAAATTTCTCCAGACCATGAGAGGTTCATAAGCTTTCACGCTAATGAAAAACCTGAAGCAGCACTGGAACATGCGTTAGCGAGGGATTGTAATTTAACAACAGGTTCTCCGGTTCACATTGACGTTATTTACGATCAGGACAAAACACACATTGTCTTTTCAGTGAACCACTCCTTGATGGATTATGCAGGAATGGAAAATCTGCTTGGGTCTGTTTTTGCAAATCAGGTGGTTATTCAAAGGCCGGAAGAGAAAGGTCCTGCAAAATCATTTTTTGTTAAATTCAGGGAAACGGTCGAGGCAACTTTTTTTGTGGCTGCCAGAACTGCCTGGAATATGAGACATCTCTCTGTAAAATCAGCTAAATGCAAAGCGGCATTTGAAAAGCTTGAATTCACGATTGCCGAAACAGAAAAAATTAAGCAAATTGCTTCAAGCGAAATCATGACGAATGCGCTCTCTTTTTATCTCGGCAGTTCTTTGTTTTCATTGAGCAGGCATAATGAAATGCTCACCGGAGAAAAGGGAATATATTTCATTGCAGTCCCGCTTGTAAGAAGGCCGGCTGAATACAAAAATGCCGTGCTTTCGAATTTTCATTCTTATATTTACTTTCATGCAAGGGCAGATGAAATTGTAAATGTGAGAGATATATCACTGTCTTTTTCCCGGCAGATGATCATGCAGGCGCGGAGAAAGATGCCTGAAAAGTTCAGTGTATTGCTTGATTTATTCAGATTTATTCCGGCACCTGTGTATCGTGCATTTATTGATCTTCCTACCAATGGCCACGCAGGATCATTTGCTTTTTCATTGCTCCCCAATTCGAGACTGGAAAATAAGTCGTTTGGCGATTGCCCAGTTGTTGATGTAACGCATTATGCACCGGTGATTACACCTCCGGGATTAAATATTGTTTTTCATGAATTCGCTGGCAAACTAAAAATCATTCTTAGTTTTGATGAAAGCCGGATGACTAAGAATCAGGCAAGATCGTTTCTTGATTCTATTCGCAAAAACCTAATTACCTGAGTGGTGCAAATAATCAAAACAGACATTTTCATTGCCGGAGCCGGCCCCGCTGGTATTGCCGCTGCTGTTGCTGCTGCGGAACTAGGAATGAATGTCTGCATTGCAGAAAAGAACTCTTTTCCGGGCGGCAGGGCTACTGCATCTGCTGTGGGCACCATTTGCGGACTTTACCTCCGTTCTTCTCATGCTGCTGAATTTGCTATGAATGGTTTTCCGAAATTGTTTGCAGAGAGATTGATCGGTATCAGTGGCAAAGCTGCTGTTAAGTTTTCTGAAGGACTTTGGTTTTTGCCCTCTCATCCTTCAGACTTTGAAAAAACGGCAACATCTTTTCTCTCCGAATCAAATATTTCAACCCTTTATAAGACTTCAGTGTACCTTGTTGATTCAACAGCGGAAAGAATAACTGCAGTTTATTGCACGCATGGAAATGAAAAACTGAAGATCATTCCTGAATGCGTTATTGATTGTTCGGGCGAAGGGATTATCTGTACATCAATTAACCATGGAACCATATGTGATGAAGAATACCAGGCGGCAGCAATTGTATTTTCTCTAAAGAATATATCTGAAGTTGATGAATATAAGCTGAGCTTTATACTTCTTAAAAAGATTGCATTGTTAGTTGAAGAAGGAAAAATTCCTGAATATTACAACCTGCTTGGTATTATTCCGCATTCACTTTCCAATAAATCGCTTCAATTGAAGATGGGGTTGCCATGGAAAACAGGAAGTAAAGATGTTGCAACTATCGATGCAAAAGCGAAGCAACTGGTGAATGAAATTTATATTTTTATAAAAAGATCAGTTTCCGGTTTTGAGCACGCCGAAATGGAATGGGTGGCTGCCGAAGTTGGTATAAGGACAGGAATAAGAGCAAGCGGAAAAGAAATATTGACGGATGAAGACGTATTGTCGTGCAGAAAAAGAGACGATGGTATTTGCAACGGTGCGTGGCCTGTCGAATACTGGCGCACTGGAAATAAAAGAGTTGAATTGACTTTTTTACCTGAAAATGATTTTTATTCTATACCAGCCGGGTGCCTTGAATCAGGTGAAAAGGAAAAAATATTTTTTGCAGGCAAAATTATTTCAGCCGGCGAAAAAGCAATAGCAAGCGCACGCGTAATCGGAACATGCCTTGGAACAGGGTATGCAGCCGGAGTACTTGCATCATTCAAGGCGAAAGGAATCGGCCGGGATAAGGCCGTGGAATTTATTCAAAAACAAATGCTCGAAAAAAAATGAGCAAACAGGTTTTTTCTATTCTTGAAGATGCTGCTGCAAGGTGGCAAAACCGGACAGCCATTATTGAGCAGGGCGAGAGTAAATCATTTAAGCAACTTCATGAATCCGCGCTTAAGCTTTCTGAAATCATTGAAACAAACACAGACCTGAAGAGCAAGGGTATTGGTTTTCTTTGTGGCAACAGCGCTGCTTTTGTAATCGGACTATTTGCAATTGCGAAAACCGGCGCGATTGCAATGCCTGTTCTGACCGGCACACATGAATGTGAGATCATAAAATTATTTCAGGAAGCATCAGTAAATGTCCTGCTGGCTGAAAAAGGAAACGGACTTACATTCTCTGCAGGTGTTCAGCGAGTCATCATAAACGAACAATTTGACCTCTTCATTTTCCCTGATATTAAATCACAGAACATTGATTTACTTTTTCCGGGAGCTGCATTTATACGACCGAGCTCCGGAACTACCGGCAATTCAAAAGGTGTTGTGATCTCTCATACCGCCGTATATGAGCGCACGGCAGCAGCAAATGAAGGATTGATGCTGAACGAAGATGATATCATGCTTTGGGTACTTCCAATGGCCTTTCACTTTGTCGTTTCTGTTTTACTTTATATCAGATATGGCGTACGTATGATCATCTCTGATCAATTTACGGCCGAAGCCATTTTAACACTCGCAAACAGGTATCATGCCACCCACCTGTATGCTTCTCCTCTTCATTATCGCTTGCTTGCGACTGAAAGGAGCGGTAATAAATTCGAAACACTGAAAAAGGCAATTTCGACTTCTGCTTTGCTTGAGCCTGCTGTAAGTCAAATCTTCTTTGATAAATATGAAATTCCTGTTTCGCAAGCCTACGGTATCATTGAGATCGGTCTTCCCTTTATCAACAATGAATCGGATAACAGGAGAAATGAAAGTATTGGAAAAGCCTTGCCTGAATATTCCTCGGCAATCCTTGATGAGGATGGTAAAGTTTTGCCGGTCGGGACCCGTGGTGCATTTGCAATAAAAGGCCCGGGGATGTTCTCCGGTTACCTGTGGCCTGTGAAAAAGCACGAGGATGTGCTGATGAATTCATGGTTTCTCACAGGAGACATTGCGGAAATGGATGAGGGTGGTTTTGTATTCATCAAAGGGAGAAGCAAATCAATGATCAATGTTTCCGGAAATAAAATTTTTCCTGAAGAGGTCGAAGCTGTATTGAAGCAGCATCCTGATGTGGAAGAGACGAGAGTGTATGGTGGCAAACATCCTGTAACAGGTGAACTGGTAGAAGCTGAAATTGTATTGAAGCCAATGGCGGAGAAGAATGCGGAAGAAATTATTTCGTTCTGTCGCAAGCAGTTGCTGTCATACAAAGTCCCGCAAAGGATATTTTTTGTTGATGAAATCCACAAGACAAAAACGGGAAAGATCAAGCGGTCATGAAACCTGATTTCACTTAAGGTGGAGATTTTCAGATCCGCTTCCAAAAAGTTCGAGGCAATTCAGTCATAATTACATACAAATGTGATATAGGCGGAAGGACAAAATTTCGAAATTGAGGAAAATGTTTCCTTCCGCCATCCTTAGACCCAACTTCTTTGTCATTCCGATCTCGTCCCGTCCCGAAGTTTCGGGATCAGGAGCGAGAGAGGAATCATTAAAATTAAATCTGATACACTACCTGCGATTGCTGCTATACCCCAGTTTCTCAAAGGCAAAGGAAAATCTCTCAGCAATTTTAACAGCAAGCGCGTCGTCCATCATGAATATATTTTTTTCGTAGTTGCGATAAGTTTTGAGTTCTGCTTCCATCAAAGGTTTTGCATTTTCAAATCCAGGAAGTGAAATGGCTTTGTAAATATTTTCGATCTGATGTAAAGGTTCAGCCACAAAATCTTCATACCTGATTTCAACTAAATTTCCTTTTGGAATCAAATTTTTCTCGCCGAAATATTTTTCATAAATCAATATGTAGGTTGAAAAAACAATCTCCCCAAGTTCTTCATCACTGATCTCCTGAAATGAAAGCATAGGCAGAAGTTTTTTGAAAAGATGGAGATGACTTTGAAATACATCATAAGGATTCCTGTAAATGTGAATGAATTTTGCATCAGGATATAGCGATAGAATTTCTTTTACGCGGGCAGTATTTGCCGGACTTTTCAGCAGTAGTTTTTTGTCGCCATTCGCGAATGTTAGTTTCCGCAGAAAGTGATCAAAATTCTTCTTCCAGTTTTTTTCAGCAAAAGGGTTGTTTTTGAAAAGAACATTTTGTTTCAGGTTCCTGACAAAATTCTTAGGGAAGTAATATCCTGTTACCATGCTTTCACTGCCATATGCAACGAGAGCGAACTCTTCCTCTTTTGGTAAATCAGTTCCCATTTTCAAATTGTCCATTGGTCGGGTATCAGGAAGGGCTTTTGAAAGTATGCCTGAAAAAAATCCCGACCAGGTCAAAAATAAATGTGGAATCATTGCCTGCATCGTGGTGCAGTACCCGAAAGCAGGATCCTTACTCATCACGTAATGAAGAAAAGTGGTGCCACTGCGCGGATGGCCAAGTATGAATACGGGTTGAGTTACTTTTGAATTGCGAATTTTATTTCTGAAATTGATTTTCTCATACCAGCGAAACGGAGTGGAAAGGATGATGGCTGATGAAATGAAAAGTACCTTTGGAAGCAAAAGCGGGTGTATCGCAAATTTGTTTTGCCGCAGGATATTTATCCACGCTCTTAAACCGCTGCCGTAAGCGGAATGGGAAGTGAAGGAAAAATAATCCTTTGTTTTGAATTGCAATTGGAAGAAATTTTTCAAAACTAAAGAATAAAGCCGAAGGCGTTATTACAATAATACCTAAGGAGAGCTGCTTCCATCAAAATGAAAAACGTACTATTTTCTTATTCATCCGCAAATACAACGTTATATTTGCGGATATACCATGAAATATTACGTATTTTTTAAAGACCTCGGTATTTTCAGGCTTTGATGAAATAAATGAAAAGTAAACCTTTGCAGTGTATTTCAAGGGAGAGAAATTTTTTCAAAACTAATAATTAAAATAGAAGTTTGCCTGTGAACGGATTCGCTGATGCAAACTGCAGCAAGCAAAGGCAGTAGATAGGAACAGGTCATTCATATTTCCGGGTAGCCGCCCCCACCGAAGTAGTCATTATAAGGAGGAACGACTGAAGCCCGTCCGAGTGGAGCATCCGGGCGGGCAATCTCCTGATTAGTTGAGTAGGGATTACTTTGATTTAATCAAATGAATTCCTCGTCTCGCCTTAGGCGAGGCGGGGTTGAATTAAAATATTAGCCACGATCCCGATAACTATCGGGATCACCAATTGACACAAAATATTATTGCTTTAGAAGTTTCGATTTGTGATAATTCGTGGAATTAGTGGCAAGATACCTCGTAGCTCTGCTGCGGGGTCGTTTCATTACAGCGTATTGAAGCATTGCCGAAGTCATTGCGGGAACAAGTAGCAGACTTCATTGACTTCTTAGTTTCAAAAAATAAAGCAAAGCGCAAAAGTGCTTCCAAAAAATCAGAAGTGGATTTTGAATGGGAAGGTGCACTTAAGAAGCGCATGAAGGGTATAAGTTCAGTCGAGCTTCAGCATCAAATCCGGAAGTAGTATTTATTTGTTAAACAAGTCAAGATAATCCTTGAAAACAAAAATCCTGTTTCTTTTGAACCCTGAGATTTCATGCAGGATTTTCAGCCGTTCAAAATCGTCAATCAAACGGTTGGCACTTGATTTTTCAACAGATAAAAGTTTAGCCGCCTGATTCAGATTGATGACGGGGGTAGAATATAATATTTTGAGAAATTGCTGTGCAGTTTGCGTTTTTTTCCCCAATGAAATTATTTTTTCTGTTTCAATTTCGTTTTTCAATTGAAGAATCTTTCTGAAAGTATCAATGGAACTCTGGGCTGTTTGCCTCACTCCCTCGAGAAAAAATTTCAACCATTGATTAAGATCATTTTTTTCACGCACCGCAGTGAGGTTGTTGTAGTAATGTGATTTATTTTTTTCAAAAAAATCAGAAAGGTAGAGCGCAGGTTTAAACAGCTTCTGCTTGCTAACGAGATATATTGCAATAAGCAGCCGTCCGATGCGGCCATTACCATCAAGAAAGGGATGTATTGTTTCGAACTGGTAGTGAATGATGCCGATCTTTAGAAGATCTGGAACGTGAGCATATTCGTTGTGAACAAACAATTCCATATCGTGCATAAGGTCTGCAATATGTTCATGATGTGGTGGAACAAATAACGCATCGCTGATGGAAGCTCCGCCTATCCAGTTCTGGCTGTGCCTGTATTCACCGGGAGTTTTTTTCTCGCCTCTTACTCCGCGCATCAATATTTTATGAAGCATGAGAATGAGACGATTGGAAACAGGCAGTCTTTTTAGTTCATCAATGGCTGTATTTACTGCTTCAACATAATTCTGAACTTCCTGCCAATCATCAAGTTTTTCAGGCGAAATATCTTCCGCACTTTGGAGTGCTTCTTCCATGTTGGTTTTAGTACCTTCAATTTTGCTGCTCGTGGTTGCTTCCTTACGAATGTGCATTTTAATGAACAAGTCTACGTCCGGAACCAGTTGAGAAAATGCATTCAACTCTCCCAACTTAATATCTGCTTCGCTTAAAAGTTTTTGGGTAACCGGATCATCAATTACCCACTCATGATTTATTTTTTCAGGCAGAAAGCTCCTGTATTGAAATTGTTTTTCATATCGTCCCGATCTGAATTTCCTTATTTCCATGGTTCCCTTAATTTTATGAAGTGCAAATATAGAAATTTATAGTTGCACATAATGCCTCAAGTGCAATTAAAGATATTTATAGTGTCACATACTACAATAAATGACAATAATGATGTTTTTAGCCTTAATTTTCCGGATAATGAACGGAAGTAAAAGTCCAAGCGGGGAAGCTGAACAGGCGTGAATACATACTTTCTGCCAGTTAGATACGGTACTCGGATATTGTATTTGCAAACGAAGAATCGACTTGTGTGTTTGAGTAGAGCAATTCCTTAATTTAATGAATTCCTCGCAGTTATGCTGGCGGATTATTCATAACAGTCCGCTAAAAAAATTTACCTTTGCCCGCTACCACCTTCATTAACAGAAAAGGATCTTTACATATGGACCGAGACCTCCTCAAAACAGAACTCAAACAGCACATCATAAAATACCTGAACTTACTGGAGAAGACTCCTGCTGATATCATTGATGACCAACCGCTTTTCGGTGACGGACTCGGACTTGATTCCATTGATTCGATTGAACTGGTGGTATTGCTTGAGCGCGAATACGGAATCAAGATCAATGACCCCAAAGACGGCCGCAAAATTTTTACAAGTATTGATACGATGGTAGATTACATCATCGCCAACCGTACCAAATAATTTCTTCCCGTGAGTCGCGTTGTTGTTACCGGACTGGGAGTAATTTCTGCCTTAGGAGATTCAGTTTTTTCCAATCATGATGCCCTTGTAAAGGGCACATGCGGAATTTCCGCAGGTGAACTGGTCAAATCAAAATATACTGAATCGCTCCGCTTCGGTGAAGTGAAAATTGAAAACGAAAAACTGAAGTCGCTTTTTGGCATTTCCGATCCTGGTGCAACCCGAACTTCCCTTCTCGCATTACATGCATTGGATGAAGCCATCTGTGACTGCGGACTTGATCCTTCTCAGATTTCCTCTTACGATACTGCCTTAATTGGCGCAAGTACAGTTGGAGGGATGTGTCAAACAGATGAATTGTACCTTGATGCAAAAAGCGAAACCGTTGGATCGGCTTTCATGGCGTCTTATGATTGTGCTTCCGTAACTTTATTCCTTCGGGAACGCTATGGAATAAAAGGTGTAACGAATACTATAAACACTGCCTGTTCTTCTTCAGCAAATGCCATTAAGTACGGAACGCAGCTCATTAGCAATGGTTATGCAAAACGTGCCATTGTCGGGGGAGTAGATTCCCTTGCAAAGTTTACAATCAACGGATTTAATTCACTTGGCATTCTTTCTCCGGGATTTTGCCGCCCCTTTGATAGGGAACGAAACGGATTGAACCTCGGAGAAGGAGCTGCTTTTCTTGTTCTTGAAAGGGAAGATGATGTGAAAAACAGAAAGACGTATTGTTATGTTTCAGGGTATTGTAATTCAAATGATGCATTCCATCCTTCTTCATTAAGTGAGAATGGTGAAGGTCCTTACCGTGCCATGAAAGGCGCACTGGAACGGGCTTCCCTATCGCCTGCAGAAATAGGTTTTGTCGGCACGCATGGAACTGGTACCGAGAATAATGATGAAGTGGAAAGCAAGGCCATGATGCGCATCTTTGATAAGGTGCCACCGTTCGCATCTGCAAAATCAAAGATCGGACATACGCTTGGCGCGTCGGCCGCCGTAGAGGCAGTATTCAATATCATTGCATTGCATAACGGCGAAATTTATCCGAGTCTTAACTTTACAAATGCTATAGAAAGCACCGGTCTCAGGCCTGTTGCTGCAACACGAAAGCTGAACCTTCATCATGTCATGTCAAACTCTTTTGGCTTTGGTGGAAATTGTACCTCACTGATTTTTTCAAAAGCATAATAAATGTTTATTCATCAGTCATCCTGCATATCTCCTCAATCTACATTCGGCAATATTGACCTCGATAGGCTTATTGCGCCGGAAAATAATATTCTCAAAGTAGTGGAGCCGAAATATGAAGGTATTCCGTTGAATATTTTGCGCAGGATGGGAAAGGCAGTGAGAATTGGTGTTGGCGCAGCATTGCCACTGATTGAAAAAGCAAATAAACTGAACGGTATCATCATTGGCAGCGCAAACGGAGGAATGGAGGACTGTGTAAAGTTCCTTAACCAGATCATCGAATACGATGAAGGCCGCCTTACGCCAACCAATTTTGTACAAAGCACACCGAATGCAATCGCTGCCCAGATTGGCCTCACCACTGCAAACAAAGGTTATAACATCACGCATGTCCACCGTGGACTTGCTTTTGAAAATGCATTGCTCGATGCCATGATGATGCTGAAGGAAAACAATGATGCAACGTATTTACTCGGCGGTGTTGATGAAGTGTCAAGTTACAATTATAACCTGGAGCGCCTGGGTGGTTGGTATAAAAAGGAAAAAATAACAGGGGCAGATCTTTATGATTCTCAAACAAATGGCAGTATTGCAGGTGAAGGATCAGCCATGTTTGTGGTGAATAGTGAAAGGGAAGGGTCATTTCTTGAAGTAAAGGCTATAACAACGCTACACAGCAATGATTCAAATGAAGTTGCTGCTCAGCTTAAACAATTCATTGATGTCAATGGTGTACACGATGCATGGCTTTCAGGAGAAAACGGGGATGTTCGTGTTCAGCCTTACTATCTGGCATGTGAAAACAATCTGGCCGCCGAGACTGTAAAACTTCATTTCAAACATTTCTCCGGTGAACATCCGAGCACAACTGCATTGGCACTTTGGCTGGCAAGCCGGTTTTTTGAAACGAAAAAAATCCCATCACATTTTTTTAAAAATACTTCAGCTCAGAAACCAGTCGGCAGCATTTTGCTTTATAATACAGGAAAAGGAGATCAACACAGCTTTTTTTCGTTGCGTGCTGTTGAGCATTAATGCTATTTTCACAGCGTGAAATCAGTCAAAATTTTCTCTGCTCTAGTAATTTATATACTTCTCCAGTTTATATGGTGGAGCTATTTGCTTTATAAACTGAATGATGAAGTCTATAAACATAGGATTGAAATAGTGCAATTGAAATACCCGGATGAGAGAGCTGTTGCTGAAGAGGGAAAACTGGTTGATAAACTCCATTCACGCTACGTGATGATTGTTGGAGAAGGCCTGGTTTTCCTTTCTATTCTTTTATGGATTACATATCAGACTGTCCGATCGATCAGGAAGGAAATGGAACTGGCCAGGATGCAAAAGAATTTCTTACTGAGCATTACTCATGAATTTAAATCACCACTTGCTTCTATTAAACTGTATCTGCAGACTATTCAAAAACATCAGCTGGATAAAGAGAAGGAGCAATCTTTTATTGCAAAGGCCATTGCCGATACTGATCGTTTGGATACGCTCGTGGAAAACACACTGCTGGCGAATATGGTTGATCACAAAGGATATTCCTTTAACAAAGAACCGATCAACCTGAGTGCGTTGGTACGCCTCATCTCCCAAAAATACAATGCACTTCCTGATTTTCAGCATCGTATTCGTGCGACCATCGAAGATGATATTTCAATAAATGGCGACAAACTAGCGCTCACACTTATGTTGAATAATTTGATAGAGAATGCTTTAAAATATTCTCCACCTCAAACGGAAATACAAACTGAACTTAAAATTGATGGAGGAAAGATCCTGTTAAAGGTTTCGGATCAGGGAAGGGGAATTGCTCCCGCTGAAAGAGAAAAAATATTCAGAAAATTTTACCGTACAGGCAATGAGGAGACAAGAAATACAAAAGGTACAGGCCTCGGATTGTTTTTGGTCCGGCACATAGCTGATAATCATGGTGGAAGGATTTCCGTTTTGGAAAATTATCCCACCGGAAGTATTTTCCAGGTTTTGTTTAATGTCCGCAGTTAACCCGAGAAAATGCTGAAGGCTACAAAGAAGACTACGTAGAATAAGATAACTCCTACCATGTTAATAACTGCTTCGCTGCTGATTCGGAATGGATTGTAATCATTGACTTCTGTTTCACCCTGAAAGAGATTTAAAATTTTCATAGAGTTTGATTTTTATCGTGGGATAATTTTTTTTCAGGAGTGCGTAATGAAATACCATATAAGGAAGGCTGTCAATCCGATCTGAAGTACAAGAAATGAAGTTGCGAAAAACCTGCGTTCTTCACTGTATTTAGACTCATTTTGGTCGTTTTCAAACATCTATTCCTGTTTAGAGTACCTAAAATAGGCCGGGGATGAAATGAAGTTTGCCATAAATCACCAATACCTTACAGTTACCATTTTTCTTCCAAATTCAGAATGCCTGCAAAGTGAGCTTTGTTTTGTAAATTCGCGGCAAAATCAAATTTATGGCATACGATATAGACATGATAAAGAAGGTTTACCAGAACCTTTCTGCCCGTATTACCTCGGCCCGCAAGCTTACCGGTCGCCCACTCACTCTGACAGAAAAAATTCTCTATTCCCACCTTTCAGAGTCACTGCCGGAGAACCCTTTTGGAAGGGGTGTGTCTTATGTCGACTTTAACCCAGATCGGGTTGCTATGCAGGATGCCACTGCACAAATGGCTTTGTTGCAGTTTATGCAGGCAGGTCGTTCCAAAGTGGCTGTTCCAAGTACAGTTCATTGCGATCACCTTATACAGGCCAAAATCGGAGCGGTTGAAGATCTGAACACAGCGCTTGATAAGAATAAGGAAGTGTATGATTTTCTTTCTTCTGTTTCCAATAAATACGGTATCGGATTCTGGAAACCGGGAGCAGGAATTATTCACCAGGTCATTCTTGAGCAGTATGCTTTCCCCGGCGGACTGATGATCGGTACTGATTCTCATACCGTGAATGCAGGTGGATTAGGAATGATTGCCATTGGTGTTGGAGGCGCTGATGCCTGCGATGTAATGGCCGGCCTTCCATGGGAATTAAAATTTCCGAAACTGATCGGCGTAAAACTCACCGGAAAATTAAGCGGATGGGCGTCAGCAAAAGATGTCATCTTAAAAGTTGCCGGCATTCTTACTGTAAAAGGCGGCACGGATAAAATACTAGAATATTTTGGTGATGGAGCAGAATCTCTTTCCTGCACAGGCAAAGGAACGATCTGCAACATGGGCGCTGAAATTGGCGCAACAACTTCCATATTCTGCTATGATAAAAAGATGGCTGATTACCTTAAAGGCACTGACCGCCCTGATGTTGCTGCTGAAGCAGATAAAGTGGCTGAACACCTCCGCGGTGACAAAGAAGTGTATGACAATCCGGAAAAATATTTTGATGAAGTGATCGAGATCAATCTCTCAGAACTGGAACCGCATATCAATGGCCCATTCACGCCTGATCTTGCATGGCCGCTTTCAAAATTTGCTGCCGCAGTTAAAGAAAATGGCTGGCCTTCTGTACTTGAAGTAGGATTGATCGGCTCTTGTACCAATTCATCTTACGAAGACATCACCCGTGCCGCATCACTTGCAAAACAGGCAGTGGATGCTGGCCTGAAAGCAAAATCTGAATTTACTGTTACTCCGGGTTCCGAACAGGTGCGCTATACCGTGGAACGCGATGGATACCTCGGCACTTTTGAAAAGATGGGCGGCGTAGTACTCGCCAATGCCTGCGGACCTTGCATCGGTCAATGGGCAAGGCATACCAGCGACCCGAACAGAAAAAATTCAATCATCACTTCTTTCAATAGAAACTTTGCAAAACGCAACGACGGCAATCCGAATACACATGCATTTGTTGCGTCTCCTGAAATCGTAACAGCACTTGCAATTGCAGGGGACCTTTCATTCAATCCGCTGACGGATTTTCTAACCAACAACAAGGGAGAAAAAATTAAACTTCAGGAGCCGCAGGGAATTGAAATGCCGATTAAAGGATTTGCAGTTGAAGATTCAGGATACCAGCAACCGGCAAAGGACGGAAGCAATGTTCAGGTTAAAGTTTCCCCGACATCAGAACGATTGCAACTGCTTGAGCCATTCTCAGCATGGGAAGGAATTGACCTGAAGGGTTTGAAATTATTGATCAAGGCCAAGGGAAAATGTACAACTGATCACATTTCAATGGCCGGACCTTGGCTGAAATACCGTGGACATCTGGATAATATTTCAAATAATATGCTCATCGGTGCAGTCAACGCCTTCAATGACAAAACTGATTCTGTAAAAAATCAAATGACAGGAACCTATGATGGTGTGCCGAAAGTGCAACGCGCTTATAAAGCAGCACGCATTGGCAGTATCGTTGTCGGTGATGAAAATTATGGCGAAGGCTCTTCAAGAGAACATGCAGCAATGGAACCTCGCCACCTTGGAGTGAGAGCGATCCTGGTAAAATCTTTTGCCCGCATCCATGAAACGAATCTTAAGAAACAAGGTATGCTGGGGATCACTTTTGCAGATAAAGCGGATTATGATAAAGTCAGGGAAGATGATACCATTGATATTCTTGGACTGACATCCTTTGCCCCGGGAAAAAATTTGACCGTGGCCTTGCATCATGCCGATGGAACAACAGATGAGATAAATGTAAACCACACCTACAATGAGAATCAGATTGAATGGTTTAAAGCCGGTGGTGCATTGAATATTATCAGGTCACAGATAGCGTAGGTAATTCAAATATTATTACTGAGGACACTAAACAGTAACACATCATCAATTAACATTATTGGGTTTTCTTCACAACTGATTCAGTGGACACCACCTACAATTGCCAAATG
>CAYHHK010000076.1:13770-19132 GCA_964356415.1 uncultured Flavobacteriales bacterium | reverse complement strand
ACTACTCACTACTCACTACTCACTACTCAATACTCAATACTCAATACTCAATACTAACCTCTCACATCTCTCTCCTATGGAAAGATTCCACGGTCTCATCGGCATAGTCCTCATCCTCGGTTGCGCCTTTCTTTTATCAAATAACCGCAAAGCAATTAGCATGCGGGTTGTTCTCAGTGGACTAGCTTTGCAGCTGGCACTGGCATTGTTTATCCTGAAAACATCGATGGGTAAATCCATTTTTGGATTCCTTGCAAAAGCAATAACCAAGGTACTAGACTTCGCCATGGATGGAGCGAACTTTGTTTTTGGTTTGCTGGTAGATAAAGAAACACTTGATAAAATTGCAGGTCCTGCTCACTCTTTCATCTTTATGTTCCAGATCATGCCTACCATTATTTTCGTGGCTGTATTGGTGAGCATTGCTTACCACATCGGACTGATGCAGCGCATCGTTTCTGTTTTTGCAAAAGGAATGAAAGCCATCATGAACGTGAGCGGATCAGAAGCACTGAGCAATGTATCCAGTGCATTTGTCGGACAGGTAGAAGCACAGATCCTGATCAAGCCCTACATCAATACCATGACGATGAGTGAACTACTGGCTTCTATGGCCGGAAGTATGGCATGCATTGCCGGAGGTGTAATGGCAGTCTATATTTCAATGGGTGTGCCTGCAGAATATCTTTTGGCGGCAAGTATCATGGCTGCGCCCGCTGCATTGGTGATCTCTAAAATTGTGATCCCTGAAACACAAGAGTCGGAAACAAAAGGAACAGTAAAGCTCGAAGTCAAAAAAACACACAGCAACCTGATGGACGCCATCAGTCATGGCGCCGGCGACGGATTGAAAGTTTCACTGAACGTAATAGCCATGCTCATCGGGGTGATAGCATTGATTGCAATGATTGATTACTGCCTTGGAAAATTCGGAATGTTCATGTTTAACCATTCTGATTACGATGCCTTTTTAGGAATGAGATTTCAGCATTTCAGTCTGAAGGAAATTCTCGGCTCCTTGTTTTCTGTTTTTGCCTGGGCTATGGGTGTTCCTTCTCAGGATACACATGTTGTTGGTCAGCTCCTCGGAACCAAACTGGCAGTAAATGAGTTTGTCGCTTACCTTGATCTTGCTTCAATTAAGTCAACTCTCGATCCCAAGTCATTGCTCATTGTGAGCTTTGCCTGCTGCGGCTTTGCGAATTTTTCTTCCATTGCCATACAGGTAGGAGGCATCGGTGAACTGGCTCCCATGCGCAGGGCTGATCTTGCCAAATTGGGTTTCAAAGCGCTGATATGCGGAACGCTTGCATCGTATCTTTCGGCTACAGTTGCTGGGATGCTGATGTAGAACTGTGTTGAAGTGTGCTGATTCTTTTTAAATTTTCATTGTATTTGGCTTAATAATATATTTTGAAATGAAAAAATACCTCGCAGCCTTTTTTATTTTTACTTCAATCTTCATAAAGAACGAAAAATGTTTCGCCTCTCACACGGTTGGTGCAGACCTTACTTATGCTTGTCTGGGAGGAAATAATTACCGCTTTTTCCTTACATTGTATCGGGATTGTTCTGGCATTGCAATAAGCCCATCTTATACCATTGCCGGGTATTCAACTTGTGGAGGGAGTACCAATATTACTGTAAGCCTGGACTCAACAAATGAAGTTAAACATACCTGCCCATCAGTAGTGACCAAATGCATCAACCCTGCTAGCCCTTATATGGGCATCGAGGCAAATTATTATCATGGAGATGTTACGCTTCCTTCGGTTTGTAATTACTGGACTTTCGGTTTAAGTCCGGCAATTTGTAACAGGAATGCAGCAATTAATAATTTTCAACCAAATGGTTCAACATATTGCCTTTACGTAGAAGCTATGCTGGATAATTCTATTTTTCAATGTAATAATTCTCCGGTTTTTTCAAGTCAGGCGGCTGCATTTCTTTGTGCTGATCAGGTTCAGTATTATCGTCAACAGGTAGTTGATGCTGATAATGATTCACTCCGTTTCCAAATGTATACCCCACATTCTGACGCTGTAGTTGATGTTCTGTATATTCAGGGATTATCAGGTACACAACCGGTTTCTTATGTGACCGATTCTACACGGTTTGACTCGACTAATGGAGAGATCAGATTTCTGGCCGATGGTCCACAAATAACAGTTGTTGCCATACGCGTATCTGACTACAGGAATGGAGTATTTATTGGGAGCGTGGAGCGTGACATGCAGTTGGTTTTTGAAAATTGTTCAGGTGTTTTACAAAATCCTCCCGAGGCAACAGGCATAAATGGCACCGCTGATTTCATTGCTCATATTTGCTATGATTCCCTTCTTACTTTCCAGTTTTATACCTCTGATCCTGATAGCGACAGTACTTTTATCAGTTGGTCTAATAATATTCAGGGTGCCACGCTATCAACGGTTGCAGGCGTTTTTCAAACAGGCGTCTTTTCCTGGCATCCCGATACATTTGATATCAGTTCAAGCCCTCACACCTTTACAGCGTATGTTACGGATAATAGTTGCCCGGGACTTTCTCAGAGTGCATATACATTTCAGATTTTCGTTGACAGTTGCCATGCCATTTCCGAAATCAATGATCCTGAAAATGCCATTCGAACTTTTTCCGCGAACTATTCTTCTGTTTCAAACTCAATCCAATTCAAATATCAATTGAACAATGCATCTGCCGGAGCAGTTTCACTCTACGATTTAACAGGCAGGGAATTGAAAAGGATGAATGTTGAAAAGGCATCCGAAGCAAAGCGGGAACTGAACGTGTTTGGACTTTCTTCTGGATTGTATATTTTGAATCTTAGGACAGGTGACGGAACTTTAAATTCGATTAAGCTCGTCATTGATTAACAGGAAGGTCCGGCACTAATATTCCACCACTTTTTTAGCTTTGCCTTCAAATAAATTTAAAATGATCAAAGCTTTGTTCCTCTTTCCATGTTTTATTTTGATCCTTCTGAAATTTGAGTACTGCATAGCTTCACAATTGGTTGGAGCTGAAATAACTTACACCTGCACGGGTGGAAATAATTACCGGTTTTACCTCTCTCTCTTCCGGAATTGCGAAGGTGCCTTCGTGGACTCTTCATATACTATTTCGGGAACATCCACCTGCGGAGACAGTGTAATTTTCACCGTTAGCATGGATTCAGCAAAGGAAATTCAGTATGTGTGCTCATTAGAGGTGAGCAAGTGCGTGAATCCTAACAGTGCATACAAGGGTATTGAAGTCAATTTCTTTCATGGAGACATTTCATTGCCATCAGTTTGCAACTACTGGACTTTTGGAATAAGTCCTCCATTGTGTAACAGGAATGGGGCTACCAACCTGTATCCCAATGGTTCATCTTATTGTTTATACGTGAAAGCAACGGTTAATAATAGTATTCCTGATTTGAACAGCTCTCCTGTTTTCAGGAACTTTCCAAACTTTTTTTTAATTGCAAATAATTATCAATTTGCTTCGCAATATGCTTTTGACCCTGACGGAGATTCACTAGCCTATCAAATGATCAGTGCACATTCTGACGAATTGAATGATGTGCAGTATAATCCCGGATTGTCGTCAACACAGCCGGTTACTTATACGCCTCCTGATTCTACCCGCTTCAGTACCGAATCAGGGCAAATCAGGTTCATTGCAAATGCACCTCAAACTGCTGTTGTTGCCATTCAGATTAATGAATATAGAAACAATGTCCTTATTGGAAGTGTTGAGCGTGATATCGAATATGTTTTTTCAAACTCAATTAATAGCGCTCCTTTTCTTTCAGGAATAAATGGGTCTTTATCCTATACCATACATGTTTGTGCAGATTCGCTTTTATCATTTAAAATTAAATCAATAGATTATGATGCTAATCAGCAAACCTGGATTGCATGGAGCGATGAAATTCCAACAGCTGACTTTTCAACTAGTGGAACATATCGTGATACCGGTTATGTTTCCTGGCAGCCTTCGTTGGGTGACTTCAGGTCATTACCTTATTTTGTTGTAGCCACAGTATCAGATAGTACATGCCCGGTTCCCGGAATAAACTCCTATTACTATAAAATTTATGTTGATTCCTGTATAGCCCATGATGGCATTTCTGAAAATGAATATTATGATATTCGCTTTTCAGGACATTATAACTCATCCAATCACTCGATACAGTTTTATTATAAGTTAGCTGAACCTTTGGCTGTTACAATTTCACTTTATGATATAATGGGACGAAAAATGAAATATGTGACCAGTGAAAAGTTGCCGGAAGCAAACATGGTGATGGACGTTCAGGAGATTCGGGGCGGCTTGTATATTTTAAACCTTAAATTAAGGAATGGAATTTCGAAGTCAATAAAGATAGCAATTGAGTAACTATAACTTTTCCACATTTGTAACCTGATCCGTTCTCCTTTATAGCTTTGCATCTTAACCATCATAATGCAACAATACCTCGATCTATTGCGCCATGTCATGCAGCACGGCACAATCAAAAGCGACCGCACCGGAACCGGAACAAAAAGTGTCTTTGGTTACCAGTCGCGGTTTGATTTGAGCGTAGGATTCCCACTCCTAACCACTAAGAAAGTCCATACCAAATCAATCATACACGAATTGCTATGGTTTCTGAAAGGAGAGACAAATATCAGCTACCTGAAAGAAAACGGTGTAAGCATCTGGGATGAATGGGCCGACGAAAACGGAAACCTTGGTCCTGTATATGGCTCGCAATGGAGATCCTGGCAATCTGTCGATGGAAAAACAATTGATCAGATTACTCAGGTTATTGATCAAATCAAAAAAAATCCTGATTCAAGAAGGTTAATCGTAAGCGCCTGGAATGTCGGCGAAATTGACAAAATGAAGTTGCCTCCTTGTCATGCGTTCTTCCAGTTTTATGTGGCCCCACCCAACCTTCCCAAAGGGGAGGAGAAAGGCAAATTAAGTTGTCAACTTTACCAGCGCAGCGCAGATATTTTCCTGGGTGTTCCGTTCAATATTGCTTCCTATGCTTTGCTCACGATGATGATTGCACAAGTCTGTGATCTCGAACCGGGAGAATTTATTCATACACTGGGAGATGCGCACATCTACTCAAACCATTTTGAACAAGTGGAACTTCAGCTTTCAAGAGAAACCCGCCCATTGCCGAAAATGAAACTAAATCCCGCTGTGAAAAATATTTTTGAGTTTAAGTATGAAGATTTTGAATTGGTGAATTACAATCCGCATGCAGGGATCAAAGCGCCTGTAGCTGTGTAGTGGAAGGGAAAACAGCCGTCATTGAAACAGCAAAAGGAACAGCCGTCATTAGGTCATTAAGTCATTGGAAGCAGCCGGGAGAACAGCCGTC
>CAYHHK010000076.1:0-13670 GCA_964356415.1 uncultured Flavobacteriales bacterium | reverse complement strand
AGCCGTCATTAGGTCATTAAGTCATTGGAAGCAGCCGGGAGAACAGCCGTCATTAAGTCATTGAAAACAATAGAATAACAGCTGACATTCTGGAATTAATTCTAATATATCAGTTTTGAATTGAATTTTTCAATTCTATTTTTGCGTTGAAAATATTTTGCAATGGCAAATTTGGAATTGGAAAAATTTGAGGTTTATCAGAAGGCGATGGAACTTGGTGAAAAAGTACATAATATTATTATTTTATGGGAATACTATTATCGGTCGACTATGGGTAAACAACTGATGAGATCATGCGATTCTATCGCCGCAAATATCTCTGAAGGTTACGGCAGATTTTTTTACAAGGAGAATCGAAACTTCTGTTTTTATGCGAGAGGATCTCTAACAGAAACAAAAACATGGATTGTAAAAGCAAACAATAGGAATCTTATTTCCGGGAATGATTTCAAAATACTTATGCATGAGATTGAATCACTCCATTTTAAGCTTAACAATTACATCAATTCCATAGGCAGAACATCCAACAATAACCAATGACTCAATGACCTATTGACCCAATGACAACTATTTACCATACAATGACTTAATGACCTAATGACGGCTGCTTCCCAATGACGGCTGTTTGAATCAATGACTTATTGACGGCTGCTAACCTCCCTTTCCAATATTTGTACTATTCTTCATCCATTCTCAAATTACATTAATTCATGCTCATCTCAATTATCGTTGCCGTATCCGAAAACAACGTCATCGGCCGTAACAACGACCTTCCCTGGCATATCCCTGCCGACATGAAGTATTTTAAAGACACAACCATGGGTCACTGCGTGGTAATGGGAAGAAAAAATTTCCACAGCATCCCTGATAAATACCGCCCCCTCGAAGGAAGAACAAATATTGTGGTTACGCGCCAAATAGATTTTTATGCAGATGGCGCAGTAGTAGTTTATTCCATTGACGAGGCCATTAAACTTGCAAAGAGCAAAAAGGAAACGGAGTGCTTTATCATCGGTGGGGGTGAAATATTTGCCCAGTCTTTAAAGTATTGCGACAGGGTTTACCTCACGCGCATTCACCGTTCATTTGAAGGAGATGTTCACTTTCCTGTGCTATCTCAGGAAGAATGGAAGGAGGCCTCACGCAGAGATATTCCCTCTGATGAAAAAAACAAATACCCTTTTTCTTTTCTGATTTACGATAGGGTGAAATAAAAAATCCCGAATCATATTTTACGATCCGGGATTTATCTCATATCTCATATCACACATCTCTTGTCACGCCACTTTCATCCTGTTGATATTCACCTTAGAGAATTTCTCTTTAGCATAAAGAAGGGTGAGATGAAATTCTTTGACTGATTTACCCTGTGACGGCATTTCATACATTGCATCGAGCAGTATCGCTTCGCAAATTGAACGCAGTCCGCGAGCACCAAGTTTAAATTCCATTGCTTTTTCAACCACGAAATCGTAAACATGTTTTTCAATGGTGAGGTTGATCCCTTCGAGGTGGAAGATCTTTTCATATTGTTTGATCAAAGCGTTCTTTGGTTCGGTGAGAATCAAACGCAATGTTGCTTTGTCCAAAGGGTCCAGATGGCAAACGATTGGTAACCGGCCGATCAGTTCAGGTATTAATCCAAATGATTTTAAATCAGCCGGACTGATGTACTGAAGATAATTACTCTTGTCAAATACTTCTCCTTCTTTGCTTGCCTTGAATCCCATGGCATGAGAGTTCAGTCGTTTTGCAATTTTCTTGTCGATGCCGTCAAATGCACCTCCACAAATGAACAGGATATTTTGTGTGTCAATGGTGATCATTTTCTGCTCCGGATGTTTCCTTCCGCCATTTGGTGGAACATTCACAGTTGAGCCTTCAAGCAATTTTAACAATGCCTGCTGTACACCTTCACCGCTCACGTCGCGGGTAATACTTGGATTATCTCCTTTGCGAGCAATCTTATCAATTTCATCAATGTAAACGATTCCTCGTTCAGCTGCTGCAACATCGTAATCTGCCGCTTGCAATAGTCTTGTTAAAATGCTCTCTACGTCTTCTCCTACATAGCCCGCTTCGGTGAGCACTGTGGCATCGGCAATGCAAAATGGAACATTGAGCATCTTCGCAATTGTACGTGCCAGCAATGTTTTGCCGGTTCCTGTTTCTCCTACGAGAATGATGTTTGATTTTTCAATTTCAACATCTTCCTGTTTTTTATGTTTTATGGCGATGCGTTTATAATGATTGTAAACTGCAACACTCAATACCTTCTTTGCTTCATCTTGCCCAATAACATAGTTGTCAAGAAATTTCTTGATCTCAATTGGTTTGAGTTGATTGAGCTGGGTATTGATATTCGTCTTCAGCCGGCTGCTCATCTCATCACTGAGAATATTCTGGGCTTGCTGAATGCACTGGTCGCAAATATGACCGGTAATTCCCGCAATCAGTACATAAGTCTCGCTTTTATCGCGGCCACAAAAACTGCAGCGGATTTCCTTTTGATTTTTCATAATTCCTCAGGGGAAAGGGTATTGAACTTCTACGAAGATACTAAGTAATTGTTATTGACAGAGAGAAATTATTTGCCTGAATTTACAAACGATTAAAAATGATAAAATGCGGGGGATTTGAATAAAAATACACTAATTATCAAGCGTTATTTTAATAGTTCCTTCTGCTATTTCAAAAATGATCAGTTTCCCGTCATTAAAATACCTGCCGCCATTCTCAACAGAAACAGGTGTAGAGCGAATTGGAAGCATGACTGCCAGGCCCTCCATTCTCCTTGGAACATTGAGAATGACAACTCGTTTACTTCCTTCATGAGTGATGTCAACAGTCACAAGATTGCGGCCCACCCACCAGTCGCCAAAGTCCTTCAATGAACCAAACCATGCATCGTCTTTTAAAGTTTTTATAAATTCCTGTTCAATCTTTCTTCCCATCGCATTAGGGTGCACCTGTCCGACGTAACATCCGCCATAGCGTGAGATCTTTTTCGCCAAGGCAAGTGCAGTGCGCAGCCTGTCATACGTGTATGGCGGAAATTCATCATCCTGCGTAACCGGAAAGGAGAAAACATCCAGCTCATTGTCATATTCTCTGTTATAGTTCATCTGGAAAGGAAAATGCGTTAGTGTTGCATTTGCTGAGACTGAAGAGCTATATCGATAACCGGTTGCAATCATACTCTGGGGAAATGTAAAAGGAGTATAAAGATAACTTGACCTGAAAGAAGCCACATTAACCGAAGGAACATAATGTTCAAGCAGGTACTTGCTGATTCGCATTTCTCCGTAAACGCTGCCACCGTATGTTTTCTCATAAGCCATTACATAAGGACGATAGGAAGGATATTGCTCAGTGCCTGTGCCTTGTTCAAATTGATCAAAAAGTGGTGAGGATGAAACTGAAAGACTGGCAATGTCCATTCCGGCTTTTTCAAGCCGGTTGAGTTTCTTGAAATCATTTTCTGATTTGAAAATGAATGAATGCATATCACGTACGTATTTGGTCTGAATGAAATAGGTACTGTGAACACCGAGTTTCTTTTCTTCATCAGCGAGTTCAAACGACTGATCAAGGGCTTTTACTGAATTGATATTGTGGGTTAATACAACGGAAAGGTTTTTATTATATGGGACAGTCTGAATGGTGACAGCATCTCTTTCACTTGACAAATAAATATTGCGGATGAAACGGAGCAGTACATCAATGGTGGGTTCAAAGTCATTGACCAGAGACCTGTTAAATTCTTCATGCCTGATGTTGTGGCCTTTAAGAATCAAATATCCGATGTCAAAGCCTATCGCAAATGCTTTTCCGTTTTCGTAATACCTCTGCGTGATGGCGGCACTCTTATCTTCATAAACTGCCAGTGGTGTCAGGATTGGTTTGGAATAGCTGTACGTTCCAATCGTTTCCTTAAACTTCTTTTTATTGCCGATGCTGATATGTTGTTCGCGCTCATCCGTAAATTCATTTGTAAGGTCAGATGAATCGCTCCGCATAAAAATTTCGAAGTGCTGCTTGGAAGGAACCGGCTCATCAAAACCAAATACCTCATTTAGTGCACCAAGCACATTCACACCGATGATTGTTCCGCCATTCCTCGGAAAATTGGCAAGGAGTTGTAGTTTTTCAGGAGATAACAATGCGCCAGAGATAATCGGATAAACCAAAACAACACGATGCCTGAGGGCTTCATTGATATCACTGGTGATCATAAATGGAATGCCAATGGCTTTCAGTCCGTGAGCAATACCAAGCCATGAAGAAGCACTGTCTGTAACATAAACAGCAAGGCGGCTGGCGTTTCCACCGGAATATTTCTCAAAGGTAGTGGCGACATGTTCAGGGAATACAGATTTTGAATCCGGGCCGGTAACCCTGGAAGCTTCAAATATTTCCGACTTTCGAACCTCATATGTTTCGGGATATTCTGTTGTCTTCAATGTTCCGATTGCATCCCCCTGCCTGTCGGATCCGCAACGAACAAATACCAGACAAATACCTGTGCCAATAAGAAGACGTGTGATTGACCTGACGCTCATAAGGCAAAAATAATTAATAGGTGACAGGTGAGATGGTCTTCAGAAAAAAGTTATCCGTAAAAATACGGGCAAGTAATCAGTTGGCCCGGATGGCATCCACAGGATTCATCTGAGATGCTTGCAGCGCCGGTACAAATCCGCTGATAACGCCGATGATTGCGCTCACGCCTATGCCCACGACAATATTTCCTGTAGTGAGTACAAATTTAAAATCTTCAAAAGCACCGCTTACGGCAAGAGTGAGCAGATAAACAATCCCCAGTCCCATGATTCCCCCGAAGATGCAAAGGGTAATGGCTTCAATAAGGAACTGCAGCAAAATGAAATAACTTTTTGAGCCAAGGGATTTTTGTATGCCGATGATCGGTGTACGTTCTTTAACGGATACGAACATAATGTTTGCAATGCCGAAACCGCCAACAAGTATGGAGAACCCTCCGATGATCCATGCTGCCATTCCAAGCGTACTGAACAGATCATTCAATCCATCTGCCAGCAAGCTTGTTTCATTTAGTGCGAAGTCGTCTTCTTCCCGTGGTTTTAATTTCCGGATACTACGCATAGCCCCTTTCAGTTCATCCCGCATCTCAGGCATGGCAACGGTTTCTTTTGCTTTCACCATCATATAGGGATCAATCCTGTCGCTGCGCAGGTTTACAAGGTTGCGCGCAAAATTCACGGGGATGATCATGTTGTCGTCTGTGGAAATGTCAACCATGCTTTTCCCTTCTTTCTTTACGACTCCGATCACTTCAAATTTGCTGCCCCTTACGCTTACTTCTTTGTTCATTGCATTACCCTCAGGAAAAAGCGCTGATGCAACATTTGCTCCGAGAATGCATATCGGGCGGCCACTGTTTGATTCAGCTTCGGTGAAGTAGCGGCCCTCTTCCAGTTCAAAGCTTTTTATTTCATTGTACTGCTGGCTTACTGCAAGTATGGAAGCATTTTCAACAGAACTGTTCTTGTATTTGATCAGCTGACCGCCGATGCTGGCTACATAAGCAAAAGCTTCTACTGAATTTACCCGGTGCTCCAGTTCAGTCATTTCTTTAAATCCCGGCAGCGGCCTGTTCAGGTATTTCCACCAGGGATATTCATCCCCGCCTTCAGGGGTCCATGGCCATTTCTGAATATAGATCACGTTGTTGCCGAGGCTTTGTACATCCGTCCTGATCTTTCTTTCAAGTGCATCCGTTACAGTAAATACGCTGATGATGGCAAAGATGCCAATAGTGATGCCCAATAGTGAAAGTATCGTGCGCAATTTATTTACCCGCAATGCTTCAAATGCAAAGAGAAAACTTTCGAAAAATAATTTGATGAAAATGCCGAATTCTTTCATGGAAATGTACTGCGGGTAAAAGTAAGCGAATTCCCTGACAGAAGAGAAAGATTAACGGATGTTTAACGGTAGTAATATTTTCTTGTATTGGTGTTTCTGACAGGTTCTATTGGAATCTGACGGATCGAAAGGGGTTTGTTTAGAAACCTGAAGATTACTTTTATTCCTCAGCCGGTTTTTATTTAAACCAGTTGGTGGGAAAAATAAAAGTCACACATTTCATAGATGCGCTAGGACCGGGAAGTACTTATGGCTTTGGGCAAATCAAATAGATAATTTGTGGTTTCGATATTTCTTTCAGGACCGATAGCGGACTCACCCCTCAAAAGCCGCAGCACAAAGACAGCAGATATTATTTGTAGATTTGTTGTCTCTGGCAGGTCTCTCCCCGCGCAAACATCATTCGAAGACCTGCCAGCAGCGAAACTTACCCGAAGCATTGTATGTGGCACAACTGATTTCAGACGATGGCTTAGTTAACTTCACCCGTAAAATGTTTATTGAAAAATAGAATATTCAAATCCGGAGGAGGCGCGTTTGTTGCTTCCTCCGGATTTAATTTATATGAATATTCGCAAAACCTGATTGACATGTTTCTGAAAATAAAATATTTTCCTTTTATCATTGCTTTGTTGTGCGCAGGAAGTTCTCCAGCGCAAAATTTTATTTTATATGGAGATAAAACCTTTGGAGGTAATCTATCTGACGGATGGGTAACTTTAGTGAAAGCCGGGGATAATTATTTAGTTCTTTCAGGAGCAACAGGAACAAATGCCAACGGAGAAAAAACTGATCCCTTATGCGATTCAACCCAATTTGATACATGGTTATTGAAAATTGATACTGGGTTTAACATAGTATGGGATAAAAGCATAGGCGGAGAAAGGGGTGAACTAAATCCGTGGTTGATAAAATCAGGAAATAATAAAATGATTTTCGCATGCAGTTCTAACTCCGACAGTTCCTGTGAAAAATCGGAAAACAGCCGCAGCTTTCCTTCAATAGGCCAGGATTACTGGATTTGTATGATTGATTCCATTGGCAATAAAATATGGGATAAAACTTTAGGTGGAAGTTCAGGAGGTGATGATCTACCACGTATAATTCAGCTTTCAACGGGCGATTATATAGTTGCAGGCACTTCGGCTTCTCCGATAAGCGGTGATAAAACTGTAGCCAATTACGGCATGGACGATTATTGGGTTGTTAAGCTTGATAGCATGGGCAATAAATTGTGGGACAAGGTGTACGGTGGCACCTCTACTGAAAGTAACAATTTATATTATGAGACCTTTTCAGTTTTGTCAGACACTTTAGATGCTTTTATACTTGCAGGAACTACAGACAGTCCTATCAGTGGCGATATATCTGATACCAGCCGCGGAGTGCAGGACGTATGGCTGATAAAATTGGACAGTGCCGGAACCAGGATATGGGACAGGCGGTTTGGAGGGTCAGGTGCGGATAAATGTGCGCACATCATTCATGCTAATGATAACGGTTATATACTTTGCGGAACTACTTCCTCTCCGCAGGATGGTGATGTGAGTGATTCTTCAAGAGGAGTGGAGGACTGTTGGGTTATAAAGCTTGATTCACTCGGCAATAAGCAGTGGGATAAACGTTACGGGGGCAATCGTTCCGATATCGGTACATGGATTGAATGTGCTCCCGGCGGAGGATACTGGGTGTATGCAAAAACAAAAAGCGACAGCGGTTTTGAAGTGAGTGAGCCGAGATACGGAACGTCTATTGTAAATGATTATTGGATTTTTAAAATTGATGAAACAGGCGCCAAACTTTGGGATAAACGCTTTGGGGGTCCAGGGGATGACATTGCAACCAACTTTATTATAATGCCTGACAGTTCCATTTTCTTATGCGGTCAGGGCTTTGAAGGAACTTCAGCAGTTAAAACAGACAGCGGAAAAGGAGCGTGGGATTATTGGGTAGTGCATTTTAAATATACTGAAGGATACGTTTCAATAAGTGAAAACCCGGCAGCGGTTACCAACTTTACCGTTTATCCAAACCCAGCCACAGATAAATTGCAATTGACCTTCGGTCGCCGTCCGCGTGCCGCTGAAGCTTTAGCGGAGGCGCAAGGCGCCGAAGATGCGACAATTGGCAGTTTGCAGAAGGTAACAATAATAATTTTAAACCTGGTCGGAGAAGAAGTATTGCAAACAAAGACAGAAACTGCAAATACAACTATAGATATAAAGCACTTGGCAGCGGGGATGTACTTTATTACAATTCAAACAGAAGAGGGGAAGAAATCTGTTAAGTTTGTAAAGGAGTAAAATTGATGGATTGGAATAGGCCTATCAAAAGGACAGGCGAGGGATTGTCGGATTCACCACCCGCTTGCCAGCACATTCAATGGCATTGCATCTTTTACCAGGTTCAGCCAGCAACTCGATGTTTGTGAAGGAGGAAACGTATTCAACGGCACGAAGACCTGCAAGCAGAAAATGTCACCTCATCCGAATAAATACAAGCAAATATTGAATATTGCAACTTCAATGACAACACAAAAAATTGGTCAACCAATTTTCTTCTTCAGTGCCAGGATCGAAAAATCCGTTTCTTCTTTACGGATGGTAGTGGACAATTTCCCGAGCCCCTCAATTTCCATTTCGACCACATCATTTGGCTGAAGCCATTGTGGTTTGTAATTCGGATCGTTTAATAATCCGGTACCGTTCAGTTCGAGGAAACATCCGGTGCCAACAGTGCCACTGCCAATAACGTCACCGGGAAGAATGTCTACGCCATAAGCACAGCGTTCAATGATTTCTGCAAATGTCCAGTCCATGTCGCCGAGGTTTCCGGTGCTGACTTGTTTCCCGTTCACAAAACACTTCATAGAGAGATTGTAACGATTGCCGACATGATTTTCCTTGGCAGGGATTTTATACGGCTCAAGTTCATCAGGAGTAACCAGCCATGGCCCTATGACTGTTGAAAAATCTTTCCCTTTTGCAGGTCCCAGGTTCAACAACATTTCTTCCATTTGCAAAGTACGCGCACTCAAGTCATTCATGATCATGTAACCTGCAATGTATTCATCCGCTTCTGCAGCACGTATGTTTCTTCCTTTTTTGCCGATGACGATGCAAGCCTCTAGTTCAAAATCCAGTTTCTGAAAATGATCAGGCATACAGAAGATGTCTCCCGGTCCCTGAATGGCATTGTGGTTGGTAAAATAAAAAATAGGGTATTGGTCAAACTCCTTAATCATTTCCACTTTCCTGTTCCTTCTTGCTGAAGCTACATGCTGGCGAAAGGCATATCCGTCACGGCATGAGGTGGGGTGGGGGACGGGAGCGAGAGGCCTCGCCCCTGACCCCTCGCCGAAGGAAAGGGGGGACAGCCAGTTACCGGGAGATTTCATGATATGATTATTGATTTCTACCGCAATGGTCATTGCGTCATCTCCGAGTTGCAAAAAAGCAAGCATTTCATCCGGCAATGTTTTTTTATTCAGTGCTTTTGACGTGTCAGGAAGGTTGTAAATTTTTTCTTCATGATATATGCCGAGGTGTTCTTGTGAATTTATAGAATAGGAAACAAGTTTCATGTTTAAATCAGAATTTTAGATGAGTAGTTGGGATTTGAAGAGACGGGAATTCAAAGAGATGGAAATTGTTCCGTATCAAATTTCAATTGATCTAACAAGCCTTCATCACCTTATTTCCTGCATAAACGTTCAGATCCAAAGTGTCATGCAGTATTGTTCCCCGGCGGAAATCATGAAATGATTCATACTGTTGTGCTTTAACGACGAAAACCAAAGGCGTAAATGCGACAACATTGAAATTTATTATCATGAATGCTTTTTAAAGATTTGCATGTGCTTTAGCCGCCTGTGCTTTCATCCAGCCTGTTGTTACAGATCCCGGACGTTCGAGCGGGTGACCAAGAGCGCGATCCCAAAGCAGAGAGGCCAAAACACCAAGAGCACGGGAAACACCAAAGAGCACTGTATAAAAATCATACTCAACCAAACCATAATGAATTAACAACGCACCACTGTGAGCATCAACATTTGGCCAGGGGTTTTTTATCTTCTTGAATCCTTCAAGGATTGGTGGTACTTCTTCATACAGCATGTGAACTATTTTACAGTTTTCATCATCGGGCATGTATGTTTTTGCAAAATCCATTTGTGCAAGGAAACGGGGATCAGTTTTGCGGAGTACAGCATGACCATAACCCGGAACAACTTTTCCTTCGTTAATGGTTTTCATTACATATTCTTTGATCTGCTCCTGTGAAGGCATTCCACCATCGTAATAATTACGCAAGTCCATGATCCAGCGAACCATTTCCTGGTTTGCTAATCCATGCAGCGGTCCGGCAAGGCCATTCATTCCTGCAGCCAGTGACAGGTAAGGATCACTCAGGGCAGAACCGACAAGATGGGTTGCATGCGCTGATACGTTTCCTCCTTCATGATCAGCATGAATGGTGAGGTAAAGCCGCATCAGTCGTTTCATATTATAGTCATCAAAACCGAGCATGTGTGCAAAGTTTGCGGCCCAGTCCAGTTTTGCATCGGGTTCAATATGGACATTGTCTTTGTAAACCCGGCGATAAATATAGGCAGCTACACGCGGTAAGCGTGCGATGAGGTTCATCACATCCTCGTACATCGCATCCCAGTAATCTTTCTTATTAAGTCCCTTCCTGTAAGATGCAGCAAATACACTTTCTGTTTGCAATGCCATGATAGCACAAGTAAACTGTGTCATGGGATGGGTGGTCAATGGAAGTGTGTCGAGCATATCCAGCACATGCTTCGGTACATGACTTCTCCGGGCCCATGCATTGCTCACAGTATGTACATCATCATCAGTAGGTAACTCACCGATAAGCATGAGGTAAAATATCCCTTCCGGCAAAGGTTCTGTATCGCCTTGCGCCTTGGGGAGTTTTTCTCTTAATTCAGGAATGCTGAATCCACGAAACCGGATTCCTTCTTCTGGATCCAGTTTACTCGTTTCAGTAACCATTCCGATCATGCCCTTCATCCCGCTATATACCTGTTCAATTGTATAGGAACCAATAACCTGGCTGCCATTTTCCTTTACAAATTCTTTCATCTCTGCAGCAAATGGGAGTGCTACTTTTGCAAATTTTTCTTTGAGTTTATCAGTCTTCACTTTTGTAAATTGATTTAAATTATTGAAACAGGTATCGGGTTCGTATTGTTTTATCTTCGAAATGACGGAGTCTGTTGTGGTCCTTTTTGCATATTCGGGTTCTGAACTGCCATTTCAGGAAGTATAACCACAAGGCTGATAAGAAATGCAATGATAAGCAATGTCCATAAAGCTATTCGTGTAATTTTTTTGGTTCTGCGTTTTGAGAAAAATCCCGACTTTTTTCTGGTGCTGTACTTTTTGCGCAACCGGCCACTGTTAGGCGAAATGGAATATCCTTCACTAAGTAAACGCTCAAGCTTTTCAGGTGGAATATCTTCAGGATATATTCCGGGTTTTTGATGGTTACTCATTTTTACTTTAAGAATGACCGGATAAAATTAAAAAATCCTTCGGGATTATCATACAAAATGATCAGGAGTTTAAGAACTTAAAACCTTTGCTTCCAAATGCGGCTTTCGATCCAAGGGTTTCTTCTATACGGAGAAGCTGGTTGTATTTTGATACTCTGTCAGACCTCGAAGCAGACCCCGTTTTGATCTGGCCGCAGTTCAATGCCACTGCAAGATCAGCGATGGTGCTATCCTCTGTTTCACCTGAACGATGGCTCATTACGCTGGTATATCCACTGTTGTGTGCCATGGTAACCGCTGCTATTGTTTCAGTAAGTGTGCCGATCTGGTTCACTTTGATGAGAATGGAATTGGCGATGCCTTTGTCAATGCCTTCTTTCAGCCGTTTTACATTGGTTACAAACAGGTCATCTCCAACAAGCTGGATCTTTTTACTGCACAATTCAGAAAGCTTTTTCCAGCCATCCCAGTCATCTTCAGCCATTCCATCCTCAATTGATATTATGGGATATTTAGCTGCCCATTCAGCCCAGAATCCGGCAAACTCCTCAGATGTCATCTCCGCACCGGTAGATTTTTTGAAAACATATCTCTTCTTCCCGGAATCATAAAACTCTGAAGAGGCTGCATCCATGGCTATGAAAACATCCTTTCCTGCCGTGTAGCCAGCCACTCCAATGGCTTCCATTACACATTGAATGGCTTCTTCATTCGATTTAAGGTTCGGAGCAAATCCGCCTTCATCACCAACATTTGTGCTCAGGCCTTTTTTCTTCAGCACAGCTTTTAAGTGGTGAAATATCTCAGCACCCATACGCAGGGCTTCAGAAAAAGACGAAGCACCAAATGGCATGACCATGAATTCCTGAAAATCAATTCCATTGTCTGCATGCGCTCCGCCATTTAAAATATTCAACATCGGAACAGGGAGCAGATTCGCCTTATCACCTCCAACATATGAAAACAATGGCTTATTTTGTTCTGCTGCCGCAGCTTTTGCACAAGCAAGCGAAACTCCGAGGATGGCATTGGCTCCCAGTTTGGACTTGTTCTCTGTACCGTCAAGATCAATCATCATCTGATCGATTTTTTGCTGATCTGAAACGGATGTTCCCCTGAGCGCTTGAAAAATGGCTGTATTTGCATTATCGACAGCTTTCAAAACACCCTTGCCAAGGTACTTTGTTTTGTCACCGTCGCGCAACTCAACGGCTTCATGAACACCGGTTGATGCGCCTGAGGGAACGGAAGCCCGTCCGAATGCGCCGCCTGAGGTTGTAACATCCACTTCTATCGTCGGGTTTCCCCTGGAATCGAGGATCTGTCTTGCTTTGATCGCTGAAATATTACTCATTTAGGGTTGAAATTTTGCCGCGCTAAATTATAAAAAGAAGTTTATTGTAGGCCGTATTTCAGGATGATAGTTCTCATGATCTGCATCATTATCTTCGCCACCCATGCAGCAGATTTTCAGATCCACAGAATTTCTCAGGCACTGGCTGACAGCCGGTAATGAGCATGATATCCATTCACCATTTATATATGACCTGTATACAAACATAATCACTGAAAACAATGCATATTATGTCTTTGATAAGATTGAATCTGTACGGTCAAAAATGTTGTTATCAGAGGATAAAATTCCTGTTCAGGATTTTGGTACCGGAGGAGAGGAGCAGAAACAAAGGCTGCTAAAACTTTCATTCATTGCCAGCCATTTTTTGAAGCCGGAAAAGGAAGCACGGTTGCTGTTCAGGCTCGTGAATTTTTTTCGTCCACAAAGCATTCTTGAATTGGGGACATCACTTGGGATCACAACGCTTTACATGGCAACCCCCGACAGCAAAAGCAAGGTGGTAACTATTGAAGGTTGTCACAATACAGCAGCAGTTGCAGGAAAGAACTTTCAAAGGGCAGGGATTACAAACGTCATTCAGGAGGTAGGGGAATTCAGCAAAAGTCTGCCAGGGGCTTTGTCTCATTTCAAAAAAATTGATTTAGCATACTTTGATGGTAATCACAGAAAAGAACCGACCCTGCAATATTTCAATTCCTGTCTGGAATATCATCATGTTGATTCCGTTTTTGTGTTTGATGATATTTACTGGAGTAAAGAAATGGCTGATGCATGGAATGAAATCAGAAATCATCCCGCTGTTACGGTTAGTATTGACCTGTATTCTATGGGGATTGTGCTTTTCAGAGATACCTTGCCGAAGCAACATTTTAAGTTGAAGTTTTA
>CAYHHK010000075.1:0-19422 GCA_964356415.1 uncultured Flavobacteriales bacterium | reverse complement strand
AAAAATCTTGAGTGCTTTCATCAATACCATGTACTGTTTAGCTGTGCAACTGAGAAGGAGCTTATGGCTAATCTCCAGCCGTCTGTAATAGTACTTATCATGAATGTGCATTCCGCTGATGAACGGAATATAGCAATCATCAAAAGCGTTCTTCGTAAATTTGAATGTATCAAAATCCTTATTCTTACCCCTCATGCAGATGCGTTGGAATATTTACTTGCCTCTCACAGAACAAGAATCCGGCTGCTGTCATACTTCAATGAATTTGAAGATTTTTTTTATACGTTACAAGATCTCATGCCCGATCATGTAAATCATCTCGAAGCTTTAAAAGAATCCCGTAAATACAATCTCGAAGGATTTGATAAGCTCAAGCTTAATCGTCAGTGGCAATATATTCTCGATGGTTTACGAAATGGTAAAAGCCCGAAGGAGTTGGAAAACAAAGAACTCAAATGGAAAACAATCAATACCTATATTGAAAATATGTTGAAAGAAACAGGTTGCGGCACCACTGTAGAATTGTTTGATGAAGCAAAGAGGCGCGGAATTATTTAGTACAACTGCTTATATGCACGTTTCCTGTCGGGTCTCACCTCGCAAAAGCTTTCCTCGAAGACCCTACAACAGTAAATTCCATGAAATATTGCACTGTATGAGTTTAAGTATCAAGTAAGATTCTAATGTTGGTCTTAAGTATTTGCATTTGATCCTTCGTTAACCTGCCCAATTTTTTTATCAACCTTTTATTGTCTATGGCGCGAACCTGATCAACAAGAACGTCGCTGGGCTTGTCCAGTTGCTTTTTTTGCAAATGCACCCTCAATAATTTAATTTCATTATTGACTTTCGAAGTTACAGGACATATCAGCGTTGACGGATGGATCCCGTTAAGCAGGTTAGTCTGTACAATAACGACAGGCCTAGTCTTGCCCGGCTCCGTACCTCTGGAAGGATTCAGGTCAGCCAGCCAGATGTCGTATTGCTTAATCTCCATCGGTTAACTTTTCAAACTCCCGCAAAATATCCATGGAATCTTCAGCAGTTAATTTTGACTCTTTGGTAAGCTGTTTTTTCAGAAGCCTTCTTCTATTGAAAAGATTGTAAATATTCACAGCTTCATTGATATAACGGTTCCTGGCAAGTTTCAATTGGGCGGTGATTTCTTCCGCTTCGTCAAAAATCTTATCGTCAAGTTTTAAGGACAGTGTTTTCATTGTAAGGTCTTTCTGCGAAGGTATATATTATTAGTATATACTCCAAGTTAATTTAAGTTACTTACGAACTATTCGACGGGGTAACGGTAACTACCACGCCATCAGCCTGCGTATCACAGCAAGCACCGGCGCATCATCCGGGAAAATCACATTATCTCCGCTTTGAAAAACAGTTTTGTTTCCCTTGCGTAAAAATTTTACGTGTACAGGGCATCCGCAGGCACTGTAAATAAAAATAAATTCTTTTACTGTATTGTCTTTCCAGTAATCATTGACTGATGCCTTTGTTTCATTCAGTTTGCAATTAAAAATGGTTGCCGGGTTTCCGCTTCCGTCAACAGTGTAATATTTATCTTTTTCGTTTTCGCGCTCGATGTAAATATTCAGTTGCTTTTGTGCTGCTACTTTTGTTCCGTCCTTCTTCGGATATATTTTGCAGTTCCATAAAACTTTACCGGTAGTTGAAAGGATCAATTGTCCACCTCCGGCTTTTTCAGAACTGATGTGCATGGAAATATGCATCCTTCCATCAGGCATCCTGTTTCCAAATGCATCAAGGATTGCGAATGTCCGACCCTGGTTGTCGAAGGGTGCATATTTTCTTTCGATCATGAAAAGCGCATCAGCTATTGTTAAGGCGGTTGGACCGAAATACTCTTCAATGGTGACCATTACTGATTCCTGTAACATCATGGAATCAACTTTTGCGGTTTTGCTTTGGGCAAAGGATGTATAGGTGCTGATGAAAAGGACGAGGGCAAATGGGACTAAAAGGGTGATTTTCATGTGGCAAACTTAAATGATGCGAATGAGGAATGTATTAAAAGTTGGGCGTTGCAATTGAGGGATTTAAAAATAACCACAAATTACACGAATTAACACAAATGGTAAGATGAGAATATCCAGGATATTCCGGGAAATCAATTCATCAGGAATTGTGTTGCAACAAAGCCATGAAGACACGAAGAAATCAATGGCAGAAGAATGTTTCAATCCTTAGAAAAACAAGGAAAATGTGTTACTTCCCTGCGGATCTGAAAAGAAGTTTCAACGTGGTATTACCATTTGGTCTTGGCTTTCTAAATCTGTCAGTACTTATTTAATAAATTGTCGGAATGAATGACCCAGCCTCGCCAAAGACGAGACGAGGTATCTTGCCGCGTCCCGATAGATTTCTGAATCTCCCAGACACTATCATCGTGCGAGTCCAGACAGCATTGAATTTCAGTAAAAAGTAAGGTAATAAGGTTTATTGATTAGTGTGATTTTTTTTACTAAGGTTAAAACCATTCATCAGGTTAAGAGCGTTTTAACCTTAGTAAAAACAAATAGTGAATGTTTTTCCAACCTTATTACCTTTCATGATTATTAACCGTGATTAATGAATCGTCACTTCCTGCTGGTTCATAATTTTGTGCTGATCAGATGAATTAGATTATCTTTAATCAAACTTTCAGGTTCGATAGATCGGGATACACGAATTATCACAAATTGATGCATGCATTGCAATTATGTTTCGTGTAAATTAGTGTTCCCGATACCTGCCCGACTGCCCACTCGTACGAATCGGTCGGACGGGCGTCATTCAGACGGGGCTATCGGGATAGTGGCTGAATTTTTTTTAAACCCCGCCTCATCTCGCCTTAGGCGAGACGAGAAATTCTTTAGATTAAAACCGAAACAGCGTTAATGCTTCTCAGATATACCCTGAAAATAAATAAACGGACATATTCTGTGTAGCATGTATAGATGAAATAGGATGCAGTTCGTTACTTTAGCGCCTCGAAAATCCCAAGATGCCGTTTTCAGTTAAAGAAGTAGATTTTTCAACAAGCCAATCAATCCCGGGTCTTGTTTCAGATTACCTGGCACAAATGGATTCTTTAAAGTCCTTTTATAACGGGTTCCCGGACACATTAGGGTTTCGTTCAGCAATTGAAACTCGCAAACTTTCTAAGATTCAGCGACAGGTACTGGTAGAAGTACTGGCAGAGCAAAACCCGGGAGCGGGAGCAATGGTTACGAGTAATATTGAGTCTCTGCTGCATCAAAATACTTTCACCATTACCACCGGCCATCAGTTGAATCTTTTCACCGGACCTTTATATTTTATTTATAAAATACTATCGGCCATTAAACTGGCACAATCACTCAACAAAGAATATCCGCAGAATCATTTTGTGCCTGTGTACTGGATGGCAAGTGAAGATCACGACCTTGAAGAAATTGATCATACCTATGTTTATGGGAAGCAGGTGAAGTGGAATATCATGGCAAAAGGTGCTGCAGGGAAAGTCAGATGCGAAGGTATGACTGAAGTGATAGCCGGTTTGAAGGCTATGCTTGGCGAAAGCGAACAGGCAAAATCAATTGTGGAAATTATCACAGTTGCTTATGCAGAAACAAATTCCCTTTCAACTGCTACGAGGATTCTTGCAGGCAAACTTTTTAGTAAGCATGGCCTGGTCATTCTCGATGCAGATGATTCCCGGCTGAAAAAATTATTTGCGCCTGTGATGAAAGAAGAACTGATCAGTCAGGTTTCTTTTCAAAAAACAGGTGAAACGATCAAGGCACTGGAAAAAGAAGGGTATGCTGTTCAGGTGCAGCCACGTGAAATCAATTTATTCTATCTCTCGGAAAATTCCCGCGAACGCATTGTTAAAGAAAACGGAGTTTACAAAGTACTTAATTCTGATAAGGAATGGAATGAAGCAGGGATACTGAAAGAACTTGATGAATATCCTGAACGATTCAGTCCGAATGTGGTATTGCGGCCGCTTTATCAGGAAGCCATTTTACCCAATATTGCCTATGTGGGCGGACCGGCAGAGATCGCCTATTGGTTTGAATACAAAGGACTGTTTGATCATTTCCAAATCCGCTTTCCATTGCTAATCCTGCGCAACTGTGCATTGCTGATCGATGAAGGTTCTGCTGAGCGGATGAACAAGCTGCAGATAACTATTGAAGACTTGTTTAAATCTTACAATGATCTTGCGCGTGAATTCATCAACCGGAACAGTGATTCAATTTCTCTGAAGGCGGAAGTTTCAAAAATAAGTGATGCTTATAATTCAATGATCCAAAAAGTGGGCGCATTGGATGCAACACTTGCAAAAGCAACAGAGGCTGAGAAACAAAAGCAAATGAATGCTTTGGGGTTTTTAGAAGAAAAAATTACAAGGGCAGAAAAGAAAAAACATGAAATTTCATTGCAGCAGATCGAGAAATTGAAGGAAAAGTTTTTTCCGGACGGTTCTTTCCAGGAAAGGCAGGAAAATTTCATTCCATACTACCTGAAATACGGTGAGTCGTTCTTTGATTTGCTATTAGAATCATTTCATTCTGTTACATGCCGGTTTCTTGTTATTGCTGAATAAAATATTGAATACCCATCTCGGCCAATTGAATATTTTTCTTCAAACTTCGTGTCTTTGTGCCTTTGTGGCAAAAAAAAAACAAAGACTAAGGCACAAAGGGTAACAAATTAAAGAGTGGTGGCAAAAAAATTGAAGCCACAAAGACACTAAGGCACAAAGGGTAACAAGGTAGAGAGTAGTGGCAAAAAGATTAAAGCCACAAAGACACTAAGGGTAACAAAATTAAAATGCAGAATAATAATAAATTCTCAATCGATCCCACATCGCATTCATAAAATGTTGCTTTTTTATAATATATTTTTCCCTGCAATCACAAATCGCAGGAACGAAAAATGTATTTTCGCGCCATGCATGAATCCATCCTGATCATTGATTTTGGATCACAGTTTACTCAGCTGATAGCCCGTAGGGTAAGGGAACTGAATGTGTATTGTGAGATTCATCCATTCAACCATTTACCGGAGATAGGTCCATCTGTAAAAGGAGTGATCCTTAGCGGAAGCCCTTCATCAGTCAGGGATTCAAATGCGCCGATAATTGACCTGTCGCGTCTAAGAAAGAAATTTCCCGTCCTCGGTGTTTGTTATGGAGCCCAGTTGCTTGCATCAGCCGGTGGGGGAGAGGTGATCCCTTCAAAAATACGGGAATATGGTAGGGCGAACCTGAAGACCATTGATGCAGGTTGTGAACTTCTGAAAAGTATAAAAGTTGACTCGACGGTCTGGATGAGCCATGCTGACACGATCGCAAAAGTCCCGGATGATTTTGAAGTAGTGGCAAGTACAACAGATGTTCGCGTTGCTGCATTTCAGATCAGGAATGAAAAAACCTTTGGCATTCAGTTTCATCCGGAGGTAACCCATTCCGTTGACGGAAAGAAGCTCTTTCAGAATTTTGTTATGGGGATTTGCGGATGCAAAGGGGACTGGACGCCGGCGGCATTTATTGAAGAGACCATCAGCACACTGAAGTCACAACTGAAAGACGACCAGGTAGTATTGGGACTTTCGGGTGGTGTGGATTCTTCTGTTGCTGCTGTTTTACTTCACAAAGCGATCGGGAAAAATCTCCATTGCATATTTGTAGATAACGGTTTGCTTCGCAAGAATGAATTTGATAAAGTACTTGATTCATACAAACACCTCGGCCTGAATGTAAAAGGAGTAGATGCGAAAAAAGAATTTTATGGGGCGTTGAATGGGCTGAGTGACCCGGAGCAAAAAAGAAAAGCCATCGGTAAAACGTTCATTGATATTTTTGACCAGGAATCTCATCTCATTCAAAATGTAAAGTGGCTGGCGCAGGGAACGATTTATCCCGATGTGATTGAATCTGTATCCGTAAACGGACCATCAGCGACCATCAAGTCGCATCACAATGTGGGCGGACTTCCTGACAAAATGAAACTGAAAATTGTTGAGCCGCTGAAATCATTATTCAAAGATGAAGTTAGGAATGTTGGCCGGCAACTTGGCATTGATGATGCGATCTTAGGCCGTCATCCGTTTCCTGGGCCGGGTCTTGCTATCCGTATTCTTGGGGATATTACTGAAGAGAAAGTAAAAAAACTCCAGGATGCTGATGATATATTTATTGAATTGCTGAAAGAGAAAGACCAGTATAAAAATGTGTGGCAGGCCGGTGCAATATTGTTGCCTGTGCAAAGTGTAGGCGTGATGGGAGATGAGCGTACTTATGAAAATGTGATCTGTCTGCGGGCTGTTACATCTGTTGACGGTATGACTGCCGACTGGTGCCATTTGCCGTATGAATTTCTTGCAGATGTTTCAAATCAGATCATCAGGCGGGTGAAAGGAGTGAACAGGGTTGTTTATGATATCAGTTCGAAGCCACCGGCTACCATTGAGTGGGAATAGTTATTAAAAGGAAATGAGAAAAGTAAAACTTGTACTGTTTTTAATATTTTCACTGTGTACGACATTGTCGTATGCGCAGCGAAATGATTTGAACCGGAAAGATACGACGCAGGTACAGTGGATAAAGGGCTTCAAATACTACCTGTATAAAGTTGAGAAAGGGGAAACTGTTTATTCTATTACAAAACGGTTTGGAGTTACAGAGGAAGAGTTGCAGAAAAATAATCCTGATCTGAAAGATGGTTTGAAAAATAAAATGCAATTGCTGATCCCTGCGCCGTCTGCATATAAAAAAGCAGACGCAGAGAAGAAACCGGAGGAAAAGAAAATTGCAAGGAAAGAAATTAAAGTCGGATTGATGCTGTCCGTCAACACTTGGAAATGCATGATCCCTGATTCTGTTTATGAAGACTCAAGTCATAAGGCATTTGATGAAGAATCCATTTCTCAGATAGAATTTTACGAAGGAGCCATGCATGCTGCAGAACTTCTAGCTTCCGAAAATTTAAGGATCCACATCAGTCTTTATGATACAGAGAATGATTCTGCTCAGGTGAGCGTGTTGTTGAAGAATCCAGCCATGAAGGAACTTGATTTTATCATTGCTTCCGGCAACCAGGGAGTGTTGAAACGGCTGAATCAATTTTCACTTCAAAATAAAATCTCGTTACTGGCCACTTCGCTGAATTCATCAGAAGTATTAAAAAATAATTCCATGGCATGGGCATTGTCGCCAAGCTCCGTTACACAATGTTATGAAGCAGGAAAACTCTGTTCAGGAAAATTCAAAGGATCCAATTCAATCGTTGTCAAATCCGGAACTTCAAAGGAAAATGACAGAGCCCTTGCATTTATAAACGGATGGAATGACAATTCAGAAATGAAATGTCGGAGTATAGATTATTCAAAGGGTGAATTTAAATTTCTGCTTGCATCACTTGTAAAAGGAGCGAACAATGCAATTTTTGTTCCTTCATCGAATGAAGATTTCGTCAATTCTATTATTACAAGTCTGAACGACACAACAGATGTTTACCGCATAACGATGATCGGAATTCCTACCTGGCAATATTTCGGAAGCAATGATCCGGCTTCACTTGAAAATCTTCATACAAATCTTTTCATGTCATCGCATCTTGAATATGAAGACAGCAGCACCGTTGCATTCAGGAAATTTTTCAGGAATGAATATATGACAGAGCCATCAGAATCTGCATTCCAGGGATTTGATGCAATCATGCTTGTTGGAAAATCAGCTTTTACGGAATCACTTTCCGTTAAGTTGCCTGATCAAGGAGGCTTATTTTCTACATACAGATTCAAACCTGTGAACGGCCTGAATGAGAACCAGTATATCCGCCTGGTCCGGTATGAGGGGTATAAACTTGTTGAAGTCAGGTAATTTTTCAATGTTAATTTCCAAAACTGAAATTGCCGGTGCTTTTCGGCTCCTCCAGGATAAAATTTGCGCTGCACTGGAAGACATTGATGGGAAAGCGAAATTTGAGGAAGATCCGTGGCAGCGTCCCGGTGGCGGTGGCGGCAGGACGAGGGTGATACAAAACGGGAATGTATTTGAAAAAGGCGGAGTCAATTTTTCGGAAGTTTTTGGTCCGGCGCCGGAATTCATGAAGAATGGTAAAGAAAATGCACCGAAAACATTTTATGCCACAGGTGTTTCAATTGTAATTCATCCTGTAAGCCCCATGGTGCCGATCATTCACATGAATATACGCTACCTGGAATTGAATGACAATAGCTGCTGGTTTGGCGGCGGAATTGACCTGACGCCGGTTTACATTTTTGAAGATGATGCCCGCTTTTTTCATCAGTACCTGAAGACTGTTTGCGACAAATTCAAATCAGGATATTACAATGAATTTAAAAGATGGGCTGATGACTATTTTTTTATCAGGTACAGAAATGAGACACGCGGAATTGGCGGAATATTTTTCGATCATTTGAAGCCTACTGAAGAACTATCCGATGACAGACTTTTTGAATTTGTAAAAGCAATTGGTGAATCATTTGTTCCGGTATATTCAGAGATCGTAAACAGGAACCGGATGAAAAATTACGGTGAAAACGAAAAGCAATGGCAACAGATCAGGCGGGGCCGTTATGCTGAGTTTAACCTGGTTTATGACAGGGGAACAAAATTCGGGCTGGAAACCAACGGGCGGACGGAATCGATATTGATGAGTTTACCGCCATTGGCATCCTGGAAGTACAATTTTATTCCTGATGGTGAGGAGTTGAAAACGCAGCAGCTCCTTCGGAAAGGAATCAACTGGGTATAAATTATCATCCCTGCCGGTGAAAAAAAATAAAACATTGCTTTCATAAAATACGTATCCGTACTATATTTGCAACACAATCTAAAAATTATGGAACATCAGGATTCAGCACACAGTGAAGAGAGCAAAAGTCTCTGGTATACTTATTTTGGTGAAACAGGAGCGGCAGTGGTGGCATTTTTATATATCACTGTAATTTTCTTCTGCATTTATGCCTTTCTGCGCTGGGGATAATTACCTGACGATTTTCTTTATCTTGGCTACGTAGTTGACATCTTCAGCATAGTAGTTTCCAAGAAAAGTCAGGTATTTTTCTGTCAGGTGAAAGCACTGATCCTGCCAGAGTTTATAATCTGCGACACAGTCTGTCCATGAGGCATATACAGCATAATTATTCTTCTTCGCATATTTTCTTAGTTCTTCCTGCGTGCCTTTAATGATTGTATCTTCATCAGGAAGGTAAATTCCAATAGCCGTAGTCGAGCGCTGGCAAGGAAATCGCATACCAAGCAAGTTATTGGCACGTTTGAAAAGGAATGAACTCATATGAGCACTTTCAATCTGGATCTGCGCGAATACTTCATCAGGGCAAATAATCTTGTTCAACTGAATTTCAGATCTAAGATTTTCCGGTGAACATTCAAGTGAATACCGGCGCTTTTTGAAATATTCGCTTGATGTACGGGATTCGCTGTTAGTAACCGAGCTGTAGTCGTTTATACAGAAGCAAAGCACAAATATAATGACCAGGCCTGCGGTAAAGCGTCTAATGAACTTCGAACTGATAAGCAGAGTCGGAGCAAGATAGTTTGAACAATCCATGTTCATACAAACCGAAATTTGATTTTCGGTTTTGAAAGATTCGGAATGACAACAACAGGTTCTCATGACTATTTAATTTAAGTAATCGCTTTCTACACATGGCTGTGTTGTAAATTGGTAAAACAAAGATGGCGCAGCGGAGAGCAAAACACAGTTTCTATTTGGTGAATGGCATAACCGCAAATGGCCAAACACCGCTACAGGACTGCGAATGGAGCCCCTCTCGTTGTTCAAAATCAAAACCCATTCTTATCCATAATTAACATTATGTTAAATAGAATTGTTGTGAAATGCCACCTTTGAGGTTTACCCGGCTGCCCCCCCCCCTATGGACTGATGGTTCGAAAACAAGCCATAAAACAAGAAGGTTTCAAGGCTTCTATCGAAAGCCACTAAATCAGGATGGATCTACATCCACCACTATTGAGACCGATTGGTTATTCTTATCTTTATAGAATTCAGCTACCTGCTGTCGGTAAATAGTTTTCACTTTCCCTGCCGAAGCCTCTTTTTCAATTTTAATTAAAATTCGTTTCAGCCAAAGGCTCTTAATTCTGGCTATTAACGGCTGATGCGGCCCAATTACCCTGTTTCCGAGCTTTTTTCTTAAAATACCCCCTAATTCAATTGATTTTTCATGTAGTATATCCGGATCCCTGTGTTTCATGACGATCTCTATCAAACGCCTGTGCGGCGGATAATCGAACTTCTTTCTCTCGAAAAGTTCACGTGTATAAAATGCTTCATAATTGTGTTTCATCACCAGTTGTATAACCCAGTGATCCGGCTGATGCGTCTGGATCAAAACCAAACCCCGCTTTAATTTTCTGCCTGAACGTCCGCTGACCTGACTCATCAGCTGGTATGCCCGTTCATGCGCCCTGAAATCAGGAAAGTTCAACAGTTGGTCTGCGTTGATAATTCCCACCGTTGATACATTTTCAAAATCAAGGCCCTTTGTAACCATCTGCGTTCCAACGAGCATATCGATCTTCCTGTCTTCAAAATCCGAAATAATTTTATGGTATGCATTTCTCGACCTTGTAGAATCCAGGTCAAGCCTTGCAATAACTGCATCAGGAAAAAAAATGGCCATTTCCTCTTCGATCTTTTCAGTTCCGAATCCTTTTACCTGCAGATGATGATCGCCGCATCGCTGGCATGTTGCAGGCGGATTGGCCGAGTATCCGCAATAGTGACATTTCAACTGACCCAGCTGTTTATGGTACGTCAGCGTTACCGTACAATTTTTACACTCCGGGATCCAAGCACAGTTGTTGCATTCAAGCACAGGCGCAAATCCTCTCCTGTTTTGAAAAAGGATGACCTGCTCTTTATTGGAAAGCGCATTCCCTATGGCTTCGATAAGCTCCGGTGTAAAATGCGACTTCATGATTTTTTTTCGTGTTGATTCCCTTACGTCACAAACTTTAATAACGGGCATCTCCATACCGCCAAAACGCTCTGCCAGGTTTACGATACCGTATTTTTTTTCCTTCACGTTGAAAAAACTCTCCATGGATGGCGTTGCCGATCCCAACAAGGTTTTTGCGGAAAACATTTTTGCCAGCACAAGTGCAGCATCTCTTCCATGATAACGTGGGGCAGGATCATTTTGCTTGTAGGAAGAATCATGTTCTTCATCAACGATCACCAATCCCAACTCAGTGTAAGGAAGAAACAATGCCGAACGGGCACCAAGCACCACCTGAGCCGGCTGTTCACCTTTATGATTCTGGTCAAACCTTTTGACTGCCTTCCACACTTCTACCCGCTCGTTACTGTTTTGCCTTGAATGGTAAATCCCAACACTGTTTCCAAAATGCTTTTTAAGCCGATTGATCATTTGTGCGGTAAGGGCAATTTCAGGAAGCAGATACAATACCTGTTTTCCCATTTTGATGGCTTCTTCAATCAGGTGAATATAGATCTCTGTTTTACCTGAAGAAGTAACTCCATAAAGCAATACAACATCCTCTTTTTCAAAGAATTTATTTATATCATTTAAACAATTATTTTGTATGCCACTTAATACAACAGGACCTGCCTTTATCGTATTTTCATTCATCAGTCTGTCCACAAGAATTGCTCTCTCCACGAGTATTTCCTTTTTAATCAGGGCTGCAACAGCTGAGGCACTCACTTGTTCATTGTTGATCAACTCACTTTTGGGAACAAAATCCCTTTCCTTCTGATCAAACAGCTGTTTCATAAAGGTCATGAGTGCTTCCAGTTGTTTTGGAGATCGTTTTTCCAACTGTTCGAAGATTTCCTGCAGTAATGACTCATCATGAAATTTTTCATGCAATGAAAGCTGCACTACCTTTTTCGGTTTATACCTGTCATTCAGCTCCTCAGCCATCAACACTACTCCCCTTTCAACCATCTCCTTGATGATTGCATGTGCCGATTTGCGCTGGAGAATTTTTGCAACTTCTGTTAGGGTAAGCTCATGACTGATCAGTAGAGCTTCATAGATTAAATATTCTCTGGACGAGAGTTCTTCTTGGTTGTGGTGATATTCCGGATTCAGAATAATTTTTGATTCACTTTGCAGTTTCAGAGCTGCCGGCAATGCTGCATTCATGACCTCGCCCAGATGACAGAGGTAGTAATCGGCGATCCATTCCCAGAATTTCAACTGTAACTCACTCACCACCGGAAGTTGGTCAAGAACGCTTAGAATGCCCTTCACATCATAGGCTACAGGAAGCAGGTTGTGGAGTTTGCGGACGACAGCCGAATAAAATTTTTGTTTGCCCAACTGAACAATAACGCGCTTACCCACTGCAATTTCACCGGTAAAGTTCTCCCCCACTTCATAAGTAAGCAGATTGGGAATAGGCAATGGTAAAATAACGTCAGCGAAAAGTCGTCCGGCCATGAAGCGAAAGTAAGATGAAAATCAGGTGGAAAGAAAACACGAATTGAAAAAATAAGTTGTCACCTTGCCACCATCCATTGTTCGACCCATGAATTAGATCCCGAAGAAATGAGTACAAGATACATACCTGTCGTCAGGCCGTTGCCGTTAATCACAAATGGACGATCCCCATTTACCGGCACATTTGATACAACCGTCTTTCCCGTAATGTCAATGAGCCTTACGGAAGCAGATTGAATACCTAAAGCAACATTTAGCCGGAGCTGAAAATAAGAAGATGCGGCGAACATTGAATATGGTTTTACATTGTCATTCAGAACCGGATTCACACCGGCGGGAAAATTAGGTGTACAGTTTTGTAATAGTGAAACTCCAACCTGAGGAACACCATTGTTATTTCCGCCTACAGAATAAATGCAACCTCCGGCATTGACGCTGCTCAAATATGATCTTGGAACAGGCAGTGAATCAGCCAAAGAATAAGTTTGAGAATTGATATTGTAAATCCAGACCTTATCCTGATCGTTTCCATTGTTGTAGCCTCCGAGAATCCAAATCAGCGAGTCGCCCACGTTTGCGCCTGCTGCACCATGCAATGCCATTGGCAACGAAGGAATCGAAGTCCAGCTGTCATTTACTTTATCATATACATGTGCTGCAGCAGTTGGTGAAATATACCCTCCTCCACCGAAACGATAAATAGATCCGGCCGCAGATACGATTACACCATACCAGAAATTCATATCAGGCAGTGGATTTTTTTGCGTCCAGGAATCGGTAGCAGGATCGTACGATTCGCATAGTGTTTTGTCGGGCTGCCCGCTGAGCACAAACAACTTTCCGTCAAGTTCAACACATTTATGTATTGCTACTGCAACCGGCAATGTATCGGCAGGATACCATGAATTTGAATCAACATCATAAAAAAAATGAAAGTTGAGCCGCTGACCGGAAGTGGGAAATCCTCCGCCACAGTAGTGTATTTTTCCTGCTACTACAGCACCGGCAGGTTGTTGTGCACGATAAGGAACCGGAGCGAGCGTATCCCATGTATTTGTTGCCGGTGAATAGCGAACATGAAGATCGGTTGCAATTCCATTAGTCCCCCCTCCCATCACGTGGATATCTCCACGGAATTCAACAACAACGGGAAAAACAAAATCGAGTGGTACATCAGGAAGTGATTGCCAGGGCTGGGCGAAAGAGCTGAAATGAACGGAAAGAAAGAAAATAATCGGAAGCAGTTTATTGGCCATCATTTTCAGCATTTTTTAATCAAAAGAATTCCTCGCAGCTCTGCTGCGGGGTTGAATTAAAATATTAGCCACGAATTTCACTAATTAACACGAAACATTATTGCATTACAAGTTTCGATTTGTGATAATTCGTGGAATTAGTGGCAAGATACCTCGCAGCTCTGCTGCGGGGTCATTTCATTTGAGAGCAAAAGCTTTTTCCTTTTTCGCATAAATTTCTTTGAAATAACAAATCAACCGGCAAGCATGGCTTCAAATTTATTCAATGTCGGTTTGGTGACATGTACTAGGGGAAGTCGGAGGAATTCAGAGCAGATATTCATCACACTTAGCAATCCTTTAACGCCGGCCGGATTTCCATCAACAAAGATGGCATGCATCATATCGATATGCTTGTATTGAAGCTTGCGTGCTTTGTCAAAATTACCTTCGAGGGAAAAACGTATCAATTCGGAAAAGTCTTTTGGAACAGCGTTCGCATAAACCGAAATTACTCCATCTCCGCCGCAAGCGATAATCGGAAGCGCAATTGCATCATCGCCTGAAATAACAAGGAAGTCCTTGGGTCTGTTCTTAATAATTTTCATTGCCTTCTCAATGTTGCCGGAAGCTTCTTTAATACCGATTATGTTTTTGATATCGTGCGCCAGTTCCAGTGTGGTTTCAGCATCCATGTTGCTGCCGGTCCGTGCGGGAACATTGTACAAAATCACGGGCACAGGAGCAGAATTGGCGATCATTTTGTAATGCTGGTATATCCCACGTTGTGAAGGACGATTGTAGTAAGGTGACACAGAAAGAATTGCATCGATATGTGTGAAGTCTGTATCCTCCATGGTATGGAGAATCTCCTGCGTATTGTTTCCACCCAATCCAAGCACAATAGGAAGCCTCTCCTCATTTACCTCCACGACAATATCAAGGACAGCGCGTTTCTCATCTTTGGTAAGCGTTACAGATTCGCCTGTTGTACCAAGCGGTACAAGGTATTCTACTCCGCCATCAATTACCCGATCGATCAACTTCCGGAATGATTTAAAATCAATGCTACCATCTTTGTGAAAGGGTGTAACAAGCGCTACGCCGGTGCCTTTTAGTTTGCTTACATTCATATTGATTTTATTTTTCTAAGGTAATCTTCTGCCTGCCTGATAAATTGTTTAAGGTCAGTTTCGGGAGTTGCTTCGATCATCATGTCATAACAAGGAATACTCGACTCATCAAACCTCCCTACCCTGAACTTCGCTTTTGAAACTGCTGCAATATAGCGAAGAGGAAACACAGTGTTTGAAGAGAGGTTCAAGACGATATCAAAAGGCTCTTTAATAAAATTAGATACTTCAAGTGATTCCGGAAAAAGTTGCCAGTTGAGGTTTTTTCGGGTAAAGAAGTCAAGGCCCAATTGCGCATACTGGTTTTGGGGAAGCAATTTCTTATCCACGTAACCAAGCGCAAGGACATCTTTTTGTCGGGAACGTACGTCTTTTACATACTCTCTGACGATTTCAAAATTTTGCGGCTCTGTAGCATCATACAAAATTCCAATCTTCTTCGCAGCGTCGAAATTTACTGTTGCATGGCCATGGCTATTTTCCACAACCTCTCTCTTCAGGCGGTAACTTGAAAGAGCACTTCTTATAAATTCTAAAATCATGTCTGCTCAGTTGATCATTTTTTGAAACTCCCCTTCATCAATAATTTTCACATTCAGCTTCTTTGCTTTTTCAAGTTTACTTGGTCCTGCTTCGTCACCGGCCAAAAGGAAATTTGTTTTAGCGCTTACGCCACTTTGGGTTTTTCCTCCATGCTGTTCAATCACTTCCTTGATTCCATCGCGACTAAAATTAGCAAACGTTCCTGAAACCACAAAAGAGCATCCTTCGAGTTTGCTGCTGAGCTTTTTAGGTTGCGCTGATTCTGATATTTCCATCTTCAATCCGGCATCGCGCAGTTGTTCAATCATTTTAACATGTTTCTTTTCTTTGAAAAAAGAGATCAGGCTTTCGGCTATTTTATCTCCAATCTCATCAGCCATGATCAATTCCTCTTCCGATGCATTCATGATGGCATCCATGTTTTTAAAATGCAAGGCAAGTTTTTTTGCAACAGTTTCACCTACATAACGGATGCCGATCGCGTAAAGCACTCTCTCAAATGGAACCTCTCTTGAAGCTTCTATTCCGGCAAGAATTTTTTGCACTGATTTTTCCTGAAGTGAAACTTTCCTGGGCTTCTCCCCTTCTTCATTTTCAAAAACTTTTTCAAGGCCCAGCAGCTGACTGTGTTTCAGTTTATACAGGTCTGCAGGATTCCTGATCAGCTCATTGTCAAAAAGCATCTCCACTTTTCCTTCACCAAGAGAATCAATATTCATTGCCTTGCGTGAAATAAAGTGCTCAATTTTTCCCTTGATCTGCGGAGGGCATCCGGCTTCATTCGGGCAATAGTGATTTGCTTCTTCCTCTTTTCTGACAAGCGCAGTTCCGCATTCAGGACAAACGTCAATGTATTTTATCTTTTTTGAATTCTTCTCGCGTTTCTTCAGATCAACAGCGGTGATCTTTGGAATAATCTCGCCGCCCTTTTCAACAAAAATATAATCACCTGTGTGCAGACCCAGTTTTTCAATCTGGTCAGCATTGTGTAATGATGCACGTTTTACTGTGGTCCCGGCAAGAAACACAGGTTGTAAATTAGCAACTGGCGTAATCGCTCCCGTCCTTCCTACCTGATAGCTAACTGACAGCAGTTTTGTAGAAACACTTTCCGCTTTGTACTTATAAGAAATTGCCCACCTCGGACTCTTGGCGGTAAACCCAAGTAATCTTTGTTCTTCAAAAGAATTTATTTTGATAACGATGCCATCTATTTCAAATGGAAGTTTGGTGCGTTCCTTCTCCCAGAAATCAATGTATTCAAATACCTGGTCCATTGACTTGCAGCACTTCACATGCTCAGAGACTTTAAAGCCCCATTGCTTCAATTTTTTCAGAGCGGCAAAGTGTGAATCAATATTCAGGTCATCGGCCAGCAAAGCATAAAGGAAACAATCCAGGTTTCTCTTCGCAACAACCTTTGAGTCCTGCATCTTGATAGTTCCGGAGGCAGCGTTGCGCGGGTTCTTAAGCAACTTCTCAAATATCTCCTCCTCATTGTAACCATCTTCGATCATTTGTTTTTCGATGTCTTTGTTGATCTTCTCAAATGACTTCAAGGGCATGTAAATTTCTCCGCGCACTTCAAATTCCTCCGGGTAATCTCCTTTTCCAAGGTCAAGAGGAATGCTTCTGATTGTTTTTACATTGGTTGTTACTTCATCGCCCTGCACGCCATCCCCTCTGGTGACAGCCTGAAAAAGTTTTCCATCCTTGTATGTAAGTCCTATAGAAAGACCGTCAAACTTTAATTCGCAAACGTATTCATAATTGTGATCCAGCGTCTTTCTGACACGCTCATCAAAATCCTTCAGTTCCTCGCGGGAATAAGTATTTCCCAGAGACATCATCGGGTACTTGTGTTTGACTGCTTTGAATGTTTTTGTGATCTGCCCTCCTACCCGCTGTGACGGTGATTCGGGAGAGAGGAGTTCGGGAAATTCTTTTTCAAGTGCGATCAGTTCATTGAGCATCTGATCAAATTGAAAATCGCTGATGCTTGGTTTATCGAGCACATAATATTTATAATTATGTTCATTCAGCTCTTTGGTCAGCTGCTCAATTTTCTTTTTCGCCTCTTGTGCAGTCATAAAATTATTAAGGGTGCGAAAGATACTACAGGATATTTTGAGATGCTACATTTTAAGTCCGTACATAAAAAAAATCCGTCCCCTTATTTTGGGAACGGATTTTAATATTGAGGTTGCTTGCTTATTGTATTTTGATGCTTGACTCAACAGTGAATTCAATCCTTGCTTCATCTCCGAGGAATTCAAGGTTTGGTTCCCCAATACCAAAATCATTTCTGTTGATGGTAGCTTCACCTTCAAAGGTATAAACCTTTGTACCCCACGAAGTCACTTTTTCACCAAGGTAATTAAAAGGAATAGCGATACTTTTTGTAATACCCTTGATGGTAATTTCGCCATTCAGTGAATAATGGTTTCCATTGCTGAATTTCTCATCAATGCCATTTGTTTTTAAGATGATTTTTGGATTTACAGAAGTAAAGAACCATCCGGTATCCCGCATTGTTTCATTCCTATTTTCACTTCCTGAATTGATCTCTGCGGCATTCATTTGAATGAACACAGATGATGTTTTAGGATCTCCGGTCATGATAATCATTCCTGTATCCACAGGCATTGAACCATGTGCTTTACCCATCCAGTGGTTGATTGAATATGAAATGAAAGAATGGCCCGCATCCACCGGATATTGCCCGTTTAGGGTTTTGATATCTGCATTTGGAGCAGTTGCTTCGGAAACAACAGCAACAGCTTCGTTATTTGGATGGCTTTCACCGCCCTTATTCAACATTGGCGCTATAACAAGGGAAACAATGGCAGTAAGCTTGATCAGGATATTCATTGATGGTCCTGAAGTATCTTTGAAAGGATCTCCAACCGTATCACCGGTTACAGCAGCTTTGTGCGGATCACTTCCTTTGTAATACATCTTGCCGTCAATCTCTACTCCTTTTTCAAAACTCTTTTTAGCGTTGTCCCATGCACCGCCGGCATTGCTCTGGAAGATCGCCATCAGTACACCTGTTACAGCGACACCTGCCATCACGGAAGCGAGCACCTGAGGGCCATCCTTTCCGAAACCAAAACCGATGATGATCGGAGTTGCAATGGCAAGGATTCCCGGAAGCAGCATCAAACGCAATGCAGCCGAAGTAGAAATCTGGATACACTTATCGTAATCAGGTTCAACGCCTTCTTTACCTTCAAGCAAACCTTTTATTTCCCTGAACTGTCGACGCACTTCCACCACCATTGCATTGGCAGCACGACCCACAGCGCGCATAGCAAGGGCAGAAAATAAGAACGGGATCATACCCCCGATGAATAAACCGGCCAGGACTTTTGCATTTGAAATATCAATTACTTCAATTCCTGTAATCTCCTTAAAGGCAGCGAATAATGCCAGGGAAGTTAATGCGGCAGATGCAATGGCAAATCCCTTTCCGATAGCTGCAGTTGTGTTTCCTACGGAATCAAGGATGTCTGTTTTCTCCCTAACCTCTTTAGGCAAATGACTCATTTCAGCAATACCGCCTGCATTGTCAGCAATAGGTCCGAATGCATCAATTGCCAGCTGAATTCCTGTTGTGGCCATCATTCCTGAAGCAGCAATTGCAACTCCATAGATACCTGCTACACTAAATGACGCGATGATACCGCCTGCCAGTACAAGGATTGGAAGCGCTGTTGAAATCATACCTACACTTAATCCGCTGATGATGTTGGTTGCTGCTCCTGACATAGATTGTCTTGCAATGGTTAATACCGGATTCTTGCCCATGGCACAATAAAATTCCGTGATAATACTCATCAATGCACCGACGATCAAACCAATTACTACTGTATAGAATACATCGACATTCGTATATTGAATTCCTTTAATAGAAAAGGTAGAAGGAAGCATGTTTGTAATCACAAAATAACAGGCCGCTGCAGTGAAAACAATAGCGCCCCAGTTACCCATGTTGAGTGCCTTCTGAGGGTTTCCATTCTCTTTAATCC
>CAYHHK010000074.1:0-19673 GCA_964356415.1 uncultured Flavobacteriales bacterium | reverse complement strand
CATTCTTTTTCAGCAATGGAGTTGATCCGGAATATTCAGTGATCGGAAGAGTGGCCCGCAAAATATGGGCTAAAGCAATGAAGCTGAAGTATGGTGCTGATGAACGTTCACAGATGCTGAAGTATCACATCCAAACTTCAGGACGTTCTCTACATGCACAGGAGATTGACTTCAACGACATCAGAACAACATTGCAGGCATTGTACGCCATCTATGACAATTGCAATTCACTGCATACAAATGCATACGATGAAGCCATCACTACACCTACTGAGGAAAGTGTTCGCAGGGCGATGGCGATTCAACTTATCATCAACCGGGAATTAGGCTTGGCGAAAAATGAAAATCCGATGCAGGGTTCATTTATCATTGAAGAGCTTACAGACCTCGTAGAAGAAGCAGTGATGGTTGAATTTGACCGCATCAATGAGCGTGGAGGTGTACTCGGCGCCATGGAAACGATGTATCAGCGCGGAAAGATCCAGGAAGAAAGCTTGTATTATGAAACGCTGAAACATACCGGAGAATATCCGATCATCGGCGTAAATACATTCCTATCAAGCAAGGGTTCTCCTACAGTTCTTCCGAAAGAAGTGATCAGGGCAACGACAGAAGAAAAGGAATACCAGATCACCATGATCAAGGATTTGCAAAAGCGAAATGAACACAAGAGAGATGAGGTCCTGAAACACCTTCAGCTAACAGCAGTGCAGAACAAAAACCTTTTTGCTGAATTGATGGAAGCAGTTAAGTATTGTTCGCTGGGACAAATTACAAATGCTCTGTTTGAAGTTGGAGGACAGTACAGACGAAACATGTAATGTACGAAAAACGAAACCATGCGATCCCGATAGCTATCGGGATACAAAATACGAATTCCCAATGAGGATCAAAATAATTTGCACTAATTAGTGAACTTAATGGCAAAAAAAATAATTGTCTTAGGCGGGGGAATGATTGGAAGTGCCATGTGCGCCGATCTTTCAAATGATTACGATGTAACCTGTGCTGATTACAGCACTGATGTTTTAAAATCCATTGCATCAAAAATCAAAGTCAAAACCCTGCAATGTGATTTCAGCAAAGCAGAAGAAATAAAAAAAGCCATTGCCCCATTTGACCTGGTGATAGGCGCTGTACCGGGCTTTCTTGGCTTTGAAGTTTTGAAAACAATTATAGAATCGAAAAAGAACTGTGTGGATATTTCCTTTTTCCCTGAAGATGCATTGTTGCTGGATGAATTGGCGAAGAAAAACGATGTGACAGTAGTTGTTGATTGTGGCGTAGCTCCCGGAATGTGCAATATGATGGCCGGTTATCATTATAAACGGATGAAAATGACAAGCTATGAATGCCTTGTTGGCGGCCTTCCTGTTGTAAGAACCAAACCATTTGAATACAAAGCACCCTTCTCCCCTGTTGATGTCATTGAAGAATATACCAGACCTGCCAGATATATTGCAGATGGTAAATTGGTCACCAAAGAAGCACTCAGCGAACCCGAGCTGCTCAACTTTGAACAGGTTGGAACACTTGAGTCATTCAATACCGATGGACTTCGCTCACTGGCGCTTACGATGCCCGATGTGCCGAACATGAAAGAAAAAACTTTGCGATACCCGGGCCACATTGACCTCATTCGGATCTTCCGTGAGAGTGGACTTTTCTCCAAAGAAAAAATCTCCCTCCCATTAGGGGAGGGTCGGGGTGGGGCCGCTGAAGTATCACCACTGGAATTTTTTTCCAAACTGCTTTTCAAAGAATGGAAATACCAACCCGGTGAAGAAGACTTCACCATCATGCGGGTAACGATTGAAGGAGAAGAAGCAAATCAAAAAGTAAAATATGTGTACGACCTTTATGATCGCTACAATAAAGAAACAGGGATGATGAGCATGGCGCGTACCACCGGATACACTGCAACTGCTGCAGTCAGATTGGTTGCGGAGAATAAATTTACACGCAAAGGAATTTCACCGCCTGAATTTGTGGGAGAAGACCAGGCATGTTTTGATTTTGTTGTGAAATACCTGGAAGACAGGAAAGTGTTTTATAAAAAAGAGGTTTTTGCAAATTAGAAATACATGCAACTGATTTCACCATTTAGCAGTTGTGAAACAGTTTTAACTAAGGAGATTCCTCACTCTGTTCGGAATGTCAGGTCTTCAAAGTTTACATGGCGGAAGAGAAAGTTTGCCCCCTCTCCGCAAACTTTCTCTTCCGCCAATCAAATAATAAATATTCATTGTCATACAGAACGGAGTGAGGAATCTTTCAAACTAGGTCACAGCCCAATGCTCGCATATTCTTTTCGCGTAAATTCGTGCAATTCGATGAAAATATTATATCATGCTTGAACTAAAATACGATAAATTCCCTATCCTTGAAACGGACCGACTCCTGCTCCGCCAATTGACGATGGATGACGTACCAGTATTATTTGAAATGCGCACCAATCCATTGACAAACCTATATACTGATCGCCCAAAAATGAAATCACTCGAAGAAGCGGCAGAGAAAATGAAAACCATCATTGCCCTCGTCGATAACCGCGATGGAATTGCATGGGCCGTAGATCTAAAAGAATCAAAAAAACAAATCGGCGAGATCAGTTTCTGGAGATTGATAAAAGAACATTACAGGGCTGAGATCGGATATTCGTTGCACCCCGACTATTGGCAAAAGGGCTATGCAACGGAAGCAGCACAGGCTATTATCGACTACGGATTTACTACTTTGAATATTCACAGCATAGAAGCCAATGTTAATCCCAATAACGTCGCTTCAATTAAGCTGCTTGAAAAAATGAAATTTGTACGTGAAGCTTATTTCAGGGAAAACTATTATTACGATGGCAAATTTTTAGACAGCGCGATTTATTCTCTGGTGAATAATAACTCAAACCATAATTAAATATTTCCAGCTGAAACAATAACACTTTAGGTTACCTGAGACACAAAAAATCGAATAAAATCAAAAGCTATAAATCAATTTTTGTTATTCTACACACATCATCCTTGTCTTCGTCTCCTCGCCGGCTCTTATGACAACAAAGTACAATCCATTCGGAAGCGAACTTCCTTCAATCGCCAAAGTACTTTTTCCAGGTCTTACATTTTTGTAAACAAGCGGAGGAAATTTCTGCCCCATTACATTGACAATTTCGAGAACTACATCGGAAGTTTCTTCAAGTACGATATCTAAAGATGCTTTTTTAGAGAAGGGGTTTGGATAAGCAGATGAGACAAAAAAATTAAACGCTGTAAAATTGTTTTCCGGAATTTTGTTAATTAACTGAATGCAATTACCTGCGTTGGAATACCCGGATACAGCTGCTCCGCCAATGTAATAAAAGTACGGAGGTTGAAATAAAAGGTCTTCAAGAGTATCAAACACGGCAGGGATATTCTCGTTCGTTCCATCATTGATTGTATAATAACTCACGTTACCATATCTGCACTTTCCGTCCGAGAGCAAACCGGTCCCTGCTGTGAAATTAAAGTCACTTGTCCATAAATTTTGGTCAACGTCATAACCAATAGAATGCATATCAGGATAATTATTGAGTACGGTTGCGTAAAAGGCTGTATCAGTATCGAACCATGTAAAAAATATTTTAGATCCATCCCAGCTCCTGCTGAATTGAATTCGATTATCCTCAAGTAATAAAGTATCAGGCGAGACTGGATTGCCACCATAATAGCTTTTAACGTGTGAGAGCAAGCAGGCATCTGAAGAACCAGTACTTGCATTGAGCGTGATATCAAATAAACCAATTGATCCTTGAGGATATGAAGAAGCAACTGCATTTCCCGGCAAGAACGGAACAACAGGCAATCCGATATGCAGGTTATTGTGCTTATCCACTCCAATATCAAAACGATCGCCCGCCTGATATAACGAACCATTATTGAGCAATAGCGGATCAAGGGCGCTAAGTGAGATTCCTGCAATTCGATTCCATGTACTACCACTGTCTGCAGTTTGATAAACAATTACTCCCATTGCTGAATCAGATGGCTGCGAAGAACAAACCCAGTCGTTTCCAATAACAGCGATATAACCAATATCTCCTCCATCATTAAATGCAACGGCCTGATTAAAGAACATTTTTTTTCCATCTACATCCGTGCAAACGGGTATATGTACTTTCTTAAATGAATAATTGAAATATCCGATCGAAAAAAAATGCCCCTTAGACAAGATTATTGTATCTGCGTAAACTACACTATCAAGTCTGGCTGCACTCCACCATGTTGTGCCGGTATTCTTCACCAGCATTCCGCTTTGAGGAATTGAGGTCATTAAGTTGTAATATGAACAATCATAAGTAAATTGAAACGTTAATGTATTCCCTGCTTCAACGGTGCCTTGGCTGTAGTGAGACCAATCAATACCATCCGTAGCTGCTCCAAAGGTTGTAAAAAATGCATTTTGTGGATTAGTATTTCCGGGTGGATTGTAAATAACACCCTGGGGAAATCGAGCACGAATAAAATTTAAGGAGTCGAAATACACCGGACCACGATCAGTCCACCAATTCAAACCATCATCAATAGAGAAATCGTAGAGGATATTTCCGGTTGAAGGCCATCCCGCCAGGTCATTCGACCTATGAGAAAACATAACTGTATGTATATCCGCATCATACCAGAGATTGGTATAAACTCCATGTGAATTCGTTTGTTGGTTGCCGCTTGATCCCAATGGGATCTCCACAATGGGCTGAGCATTTACCTGAGCAAAAAACATTAGAAAAAAGAGATAAGAATACCACTTCATAATGTTTTTCATACTTTATATGATGTAATATATGAATCTTTCAGCTCTACAAATCTCAATCACAAACCTTCCCGATACATCATCTTAAAATCGAGGTTTTCATCCTGAGAAACAAAGGTAATTTATTTGACCATAAGTTTTCCAGTTTTACTCTGCATTCCATCCTGTTCAACCGAGTAAAAATATATGCCCGTATTTAAATCCAGCTGCAATTCTTCTTTTACTTTTTGATTTCTTACTGCAATATTTTTTTCGAAAACATTCCTTCCGGTCACATCATAAATATTTAAGGTTACATCGCCAACATACTGATCCCCAAACTGCATTTGCAAAACAGTGGCGTTTGAAAAAGGATTGGGATAAAATTTACAGCTAATACTGTTTTCTGCTATTGCAACTGTAGTATAAAGGTCACAAACTCCGGGAAGGTTATTATCCAGCCACGTAGACCTGTCGGCAATCCATGTTTTCAGGTAATCAATCTCTTCCTGGTAAGTTTGCCCCACAAAATAATTCCAGTTTACATACTGACCAAGTATCTGCCACTTCTGAAAATTTCTTTGCTGCGCTTCATCAAGGTAAGAAGCCATCGAATCGATCCATGAATTCACTGAATCAGTATTGAGAAAACTTGCCCTCATCTGCTTCCACCTGCATTGCACCTGGTCTGCATAGTTGGGATCCTGCAACAGGCGCCCCCACCAGAATGGGACATGCGGATCATATCCGGTACAAATACTATTGAAATTGTACTGATATCCTGTTGTATCATATGCTGAACAGTAATCGCAATTGCCAAATGAAAGATTGAAATCCCACAGCGGTCCCATGGTCAGCTTTCCGCCTTTGCTGTCTTTGTCTTTATACATGAAACAACTTGACCTGTATCCGTCCACTGTTCTTCCCAATTCCTGCATCAGGAAAAAATCAATGAATGATTCCATGTCAATGTATTTTATGTAGCCCGAATCAGGATCGGTAAATGCAGGCCCTTGCAGTGCAGATTCAAATTCATAAACATAATTCTGAATATAATCTTTCTGAACCTGAACAAGATCAACGTCTTCAGGATAATCGTATTGAAAATTAACTTCCGGATCGAATGAAGAGTACCAGTACTGAGTCCCGTTTCCGGTTGTCTTGTCAATTTTGATTATGTACCCGCCTGTTAAGCTATCTCCTACTGTATCGGCAGGAGTGAGTTTTGCAATATCCACGCGGTGGTCGTCCCTTTTTATTTTTTCAAATAATTCATAAACTCCCCTGTAGCTACCGTTACGCACCAACTCTACATGTTTTGTACGAGAAGCATAATGCCCCATTCTGTTAAAGGTATAATAAGCAAAGGTATTTCGCAGCAGTGTTTTATCCGGGTATGCGCCATAAAGAATCCAGTCGTTCTCTTCGGGCATTCCAAGCAGAGAGACATTTGTATCTAGCAGTAGTGAATCACGAGATTCAAAAGCATAAGATTTTTTAGTATATTGCTGTGACGTTGATCCTCTGATCTCAATAGCTACCTGCCCGAAATAATCATTCTGCGGATCGGTTACATAATTTCGAACACCAAAACCATTATCAATGATTCCAAGGTCAATAATTATTCTTGGATCATCAAGAATGGTTTGACCATGAGTATTCAATATAATGATCGGAAGATTGGAGTCTGTCAGCGTTTGTGCCTGTACTGAATTTAACACACAAAATTGAATCAACGCCGCATAGGTAAAATGCCTTGAAACAGAAGTATAGAACCTAGAATTGAAAATCTTCATAAATGGAGGGGCATGAAATGTGATCTCAAATATAGGGTATTAAGGCAGATTTGCCCACTAATATTGGTTTAAGGCAATAGAAACCCTGCAAAGAAGGCCGAAATGACTGTGAATAAGCCTTTAAACTTCTAGCTTTGCAGTTAGGCGGAAAAAACTATTTTTGCACCTCAATTTTAAAAATACAATGGCTGATACACAAGAAGGACGGGGATTGAATATTGAAGAAACTCTGGGGAAAACCGAAGATTTTATCAATAAAAACAAGAAAAGCCTGATGATCATTGGTGGTGCTATTGCAGTTGCAGTAGCGGGATACCTGTATTATCAGTACTCATATGTAGCCGGAAAAGAGCGGGAAACCCAGGCTCAGATGTTCCGTGCTGAAGAATATTTCAAGAATGACTCCCTGAAACAAGCTATAAACGGAGATGGTAATTTCCCGGGCTTTGAAGAGATTGTCAATGAAGATGGAGTAAGTCCGTCAGCAAACATGGCTCATTATTACCTCGGCATGTCGTTCCTGAAGAATAAGGAATATGACAAAGCCATTGATGAGCTAAAGAGTTACAGCGCAAAAGACCAGATCACATCTACGCTTACGCTAGGCGCAATCGGTGATGCATACATGGAACTGAATAATGCCGATGATGCAATTTCTTATTATGAAAAAGCATCAAAGGAAAATGTAAATAATTTCACAACTCCGATATTCTTGATGAAACTCGGTGCTGCACTTGAAACAAAAGGGAACTACGGCGAAGCAGCTGATGTTTACAAGAGGATCAAGAAAGATTACAGTTCAACAAGTGAAGGACAACAGGTGGAGAGGTATCTGGCGCGGGCTGAAGCGATGGCGGAGAAGAAGTAGTGGTACGAAAAACGAATTAATTTCGAATTTACGAAATACGAAAAACCGGACAGCAACAGTTCGGTTTTTTTGTTCAGTGATGGCAAAAAAGAAAACCAATCTTTCAGCGTACAAGACAGCCGAAATTCCTTCAGGAGCCGGGATGAAGATTGCCATTGTCGTGAGTGAGTGGAATCCTGAAATTACAGAATCACTTTTTGATGCTGCATATAGTACGTTGGTAGCGAATGGCTGTAAAGAAAATAATATTCTCAGGGTGAATGTTCCCGGTAGTTTTGAATTGCCTGCAGGTGCAGCGTTTGTTGCTGAAAGTAAAAAACCAGACGCTGTGATCTGTCTGGGCTGCGTAATACAAGGCGAAACACGCCACTTTGATTTTATTTGCGATGCCATTGCAAATGGATTGGTTCAACTTTCGTTAAAATACAACAAACCATTTATTTTCGGCGTGCTTACACCCAATAACATAGAGCAGGCCAAAGCCCGGGCAGGCGGCAAACATGGCAATAAGGGTGTGGAATCCGCAGTAAGCGCTCTAAAGATGGTAGCGATAAAAAATTCTCTTACCTGAGATTTCCGGGAGAATCAATATTTTGGGGGAAATAAGGTTCAATTCTTTTAGCTCAATTTTAAAATACTGCGAAATTTTATTCCCTATTAAATTGTAAACTTGCCAATGTAGTTGATTCAATCAAACAATGGCATTGTCATCCTTCAATAAATTTCTAAATCGTATTTTTTCGGGAGTCTTATTTCTTCTGAGTCTGTCACTGTCGGCAATAGTGCAGGATCGCACCATAAATTTAAATTACTACAGTTCAGCGAATGGCTTGTCCGACAACCAGGTCACCAGCATCCTCAGGGATAAGCAGGGGTATATATGGGCCGGTACAAAGGATGGCCTTAACCGTTTTGATGGAAAATATTTTACAATATTCAGGCATATTGAAAAAGATTCCACATCCCTTTGCGGCAATAACGTAACATGCCTTGCATACGATAATGATTCGATATTATGGATCGGTACCGCTTCTTCAGGACTCTGTTCATACAATTTTAGGACACAAAAATTCACCACATACAATAAAAATAACATTGCCCTGCCCTCCAACAGCATCAATGCAATTGCATTTGACAAATATAGAAATGTGTTATGGCTGGGGTTGAATAACAGCGGTCTTCAGGTATTTGACATTGGAAAAAAGAAACTCATGGCTGGCTTTCATTTGTTTAAAGCCAGTTATTACGACATTGCAATAAAAGATTCAACTGCTTATGTGGCCGGTACAATAGGTTCTTTAAAAAAAATTGAACCGTCAGGAAATGTCAGGTTTTCCCCAAAGCATGCGGGTGCCTTCACCATCAATAAGATTTTTCAGGGAAGCGATGGACATATCTGGTGCGGTGCATGGGATAATGCTTTACATGAATTCAATGACAGTGCAGAATTATTGAACAGCTATATTTTTGACGGAACACACAATCTCGATAATTCCGCTGATGAAATTATATGCATCGCTGAAGATACAAACAAGATATTGTGGTGCGGGACAAAAAATTCAGGACTGCTATTTTTCGACTTAGAGGTAAAATCATTCACCTCTCCATTTCAATTCTCCATTCCGTTTACATCACGTATTCAGAACATATACCGGGATGACCATGACAGGATGTGGATTGCAACAGAACAGGGTTTATTCATGTTTGACCCGCTTCAAAACCAGTTTAACGTGACAAAGCTGCCTGTGCCGGAAAAAATAAATTGCATAGTATATGACAGGCACATCTCAGTTGGCGGTACAGAATATATTGCGTCGGCTTGTGGATTATTTTATAAAAACCGAAAAGTGCATGAATATGATTTTAAAGAGTTCCGCAATAGGAATGAAAAGCTGCAGCTAACGAGCATTTTTAATGACGACCAGGGAAATATTTTAATCGGAACCAATAAAACCATATTTATTCTTGATACAATCAACATTACACTCTCTGAAATCCCCGCCAATCCAAAGCTACTTCGTACCTCCTTTTATAGTGTCTATTCTTCCCGTGCGAACAGCATGGACCACATCAGTTCCGGAGGAAGAAATTTAACCGTGGTGTCTTATTATGGTCAGTATATTTCACTGATTGATTTAAATAGGAAAAATATATTCTGGCTTTCCCAAAATAAAAATGAGGTGATCGAAAATCTCACCCGTAAAATTTTTGTTGATTCAAAAAACAGAATGTGGATATGTGGAGCTACTTTTGGAATATCGGAGTTTATCCTTCCGGAGTCATTTAACCCTGATTTATTTTCTGTTTCCGACACCTCTCATACCGAAATTAATGTTCATTCCAGGTCATGGAGAAACCAAAAGCCGAATGAACCGATCGCTTTCAATGATGTATATGACATATTCGAAAATCCTGACGGAAGTTTCTGGTTAACAACACAAGGTTCCGGCCTGGTCAGATTCTTCCCCGAAAAAAATGACGAACCGCTTGTACCTGTCAAAGGCGATTTCCAATCATTGCAGGGAATTGCTGCCGGAAGTAATAATGACCTTTGGATGATATCTTCCCGAGGCCTGGTGAATTTCAATATTTCCAATCATTCAGGTAAACTCTATGATTCCAAACATGGAATTCCGGCGGGGATTGCAGGCTATTTTTTCAATGACAACGACTCACTGCTTAGCGCCGGTTTTGACGGAGGCTTCGTTACATTCAATCCCCTGGCCATCCTGAAAGACAGAGAAAAACCACAGGTTCACCTCACCAAATTATGGGTGATGGATGTCGCCAGTGATTCGTTGCTGAACAATGTTCTTGAGCTTAAGTATGATAAGAATTTTCTCAAATTTTACCTGGCTTCCAATTGCTTCTCTGACAATTCGCAGGTTACCTATATGTACAGGTTGGCAGGCATTGACGATGACTGGCGAAGCAATGGAAATAATCCACTGATTACTTATACGAGTCTTCCGGCAGGCAATTATGAACTGAGTTATAAAGCCATAAACAGCGACGGCATAGAGAGTGCTGAACTTTCTCTTGCCGTAATTATTGTCCCACCTTTTCATAAAACAGTTTACTTCTATCTGCTGGTGCTTCTTGCTATCGGTTCAGCCATCTATGGGATATATAAATACCGCATCAGTCACATCCTGAAATTGCAGGAAGTACGAAATAAAATTGCCCGCGACCTGCATGACGATATCGGTTCCACGTTGGGCAGCATCAACCTGTACAGCGAGGTAGCAAGTTCAAAACTAAAGGATCAAAACATTTCCGAAATAGAATCCATCCTGAAAAAGATAATAAATTCTTCACGGGAAATTATTGACAAGACAAGCGATGCAGTCTGGGTGGTGAAGGCAACCAATGATACGTTTCAGAACCTCCTATTCAGGATGGAAAGCCATGCTGCCTCCTTGCTGGGAACCGGAAGTATCCGTTTCTCATTTGAGTATGATGCGGAAAAACTGAAGGATGAAAAGCTGGAAATGAACCAGCGAAAAAATATTTTCCTCATCTATAAGGAAGCACTCAACAATATCATTAAGTATGCCGATTGTACAGAGGTAATTGTAAAGGTTGAAAAGTCGGGCAATAATATATTCTTTAACATTACCGATAACGGGAAAGGATTCAATACCGGTGTCATCAATCCATACAACGGCAATGGAATCGGAAACATGAAATCGAGGGCGAAGGAAATCAATGCTATTATTTCCATTATTTCAGCCGAAGGAAAGGGAACATGTGTTGAGTTGAAGATATGAACCTGATCACCAGAATTGGTGATTGGGAGGTTCGGGAAATAAATTCATTTTTACATGATGCCACAAACAGAAAATAAAAATTTACGCGTTATTATTTTTGATGACAACAAAAATGTGCGTGAGTCAGTCGCATTGATGCTTTCAACGACACAGAACATGCGTCTGATCGAAGGTTTTGAATCATGCAGGAACCTTCTAAAGAATATTGATGAAACCTTGCCCGATATTATTCTCATGGATATTGACATGCCGCACCTGAACGGCATAGAGGCAGTCAGGCTTCTGCGCACAAAACATTCGCAATTGCCTGTATTGATGCTAACGGGCTTTGAAGATGACGAAAAAGTCTTTGACTCCATTTGTGCCGGAGCGAACGGTTATGTTTTAAAAAATGCCAGTATGGAAACCCTGATAGCCTATATCAGCGAGGCATACAATGGCGGTGCACCCATGACACCGATAATCGCGCGAAAAGTATTGAACCAGTTTGCCCGGGTTCAACCATCACCCCGGCAGGGCGAAGATTACAACCTGAGCAGCCGCGAAAAAGACGTGCTGCAGCTTTTGGTGAAAGGCAAATCATACAAAATGATTGCTGACGCACTTTCCATCAGCTATGAAACGGTGCACTCGCACATCAGGAAAATCTACAAGAAACTCCAGGTAAATTCCGTGGGTGAAGCCGTTTCAAAGACCATTTCGAAAAATATTCTACGCCCTTGATGTTCCCGGGAAGCAGGCTGTGACTATTGCCCGACCAGGATCCTTTGTGCCGACGATCCGCCAGACGTTTGAATCTGCAAAAAATAAATTCCTGATTGCATTTCACCGGTATTCACTTTGGCGGTTGGTGCATTGATATGCGCTGTGTAAACAAGCCTTCCGATAGCATCAGTAATCCTTATTGATTTGATGATGGATTTGCACTTCACATACAAAACACTTGTTGCCGGATTTGGATAAGCCACAAAGGTTTTATCTTTTTTAAATTCCTGAACAGAAGCAGGGGGAAACACATCATGGGAAATCAGGTTAGGAAGACCCAGGTCACAGATTCCACCTGCCAGCGATACTGCCTGCGAAACAAACCCACACGCTACTCCCGGCATATCGGGATTGTTAATTGCAAATAGCGAAGAGTCACAAACATTCACACCGTAAATTTTTCCATCCGGACCGAGCTGAAGTGCACCATAACGAAAACCGGAACATCCCGGACTCGTACCTGTTGTAACTACATACCGGTTTGCGAAAATCAAAGAATCGCTACCAAAAGAAAGGTCAAACTGCAAAATCTCCTGGGTTCCTGAAAGTGTGGAACAGTATAGCAAATTCCCGTCCGGTGAAAACTCAACCCCATAGGCATAAGCCGTTCCCTGGAGATCAAGACGTGCGCTGGAATCTGCAATGCCGGTGCTGTTATCGAAATCAAGTACGATAAAATTTCCTAGCGTCCAGGTTCCGATTGCCAGCCTGTTATTTTGCCTGTTGGCTTTAAGATAACCCAGAGAATACGAAAATGTACCGTAGCGAATGGGACCGGCGTTACTGACAACGGCAGAAGTATCAAGCCCATTACTATCAAGGCGATAGGCCCGCAACTGGTCATTATTATAGTCATTGATCAATACCCAATAATCAGTTCCATTGGCATGCTTCAAAGAAGTCAGTTTTTCGCGGGCTGAAGAATAAACGAGGACATTTTTCATAGTGATTGCACCAAGTCCTCCGTTTTGTGTCATATCAACAATGGAATATCTTAAACCGGCTGAACTGGTAATATCACCCATGGTAAAAATGAAATACAGGGAATTGCTCATGGGTTTCTTTACAATGATGGCGCTTTGGGTGGAAGAAGCATTACCGGTAAGGTTTGTCCCGTTTTGCATCGAAGCATGCGTTGCATCATAGACTATTTTTCCGTCGGTATAAAACAAGAGATTACCACTACTGTCAGAAACCGAAGCCACACCTTCATGTGTTGACAAGGATCCATTGGTAAGTGCAACAGGAGCTCCGCTATTAAATGAAATGCCTGCATGAATTCCGAAATACCAGTTATTGGATTCCTTCTGGGCGAAAGACGGAAGAGATACAATAGAAACAATCAAGAATGTAGCAATGATGTTGATGTTTTTCATAGTTATTGAGAGAGAAAATTGTTTGATTCCTCAAAGATCAATATTAAATCCTTGAGCCACAATCACCAGAACTGGTGAAAATGATGCTGTTCAGACATACTAAAACCACGAAGAACCATTTGAAGATTGACAGATTTGAAGATGTGCTAATAGGAAGCTAAATCGCAGGTAGTATTTTATTCAAACATGATATTGTTGCCAAGCCTTTGGCATCTGGCATATTCACTTCTGTTATCTATTTTCACAGTAAAGGGAGTAAAGAAGATGAAAGGAAGAAGAAGACCTGTCATCAACGACAAAAAATCGAGTTTTGTCTTGTAACTGCAATTAAATCTTCACCAGCTTCGCAATCCCTCTCGCTTTTTCATCTTCCACGCGAATCAGATAAATTCCTTTCGGAAGATATTGCAAATCCATTTCGTACCAGTTGTCCTTTGAAGGAGTTACAGGAACCTCAAAAAGTTTTCCAGTGAGGTCGGATATGTGAATGCTTTGCACAGAAACAATTCCTTCCACATGCAGCAATGCTTTTTCCATCGCCGGATTTGGAATTACTGCAAGTGCTGCAGACTGCACAGGAGCTGTGACAATCCCCAGCGGGATATTTGTAATACAGTTGCCGTCAATATTCGTAACCATTCTTTCTGCATTGCTGTTTACAATTTCACGGATGCTGCTGATGCAAATCATGGTATCTGTAATGTTGCTGTAATAGATGCGGCAAACAATGCGTGGTATGGAGGTGCGGTGAATGAATGAATCCACGGGGCTGAGCGCAAAAATTTCATTGGTGGCAGCATTGAAACGTATGTCAGCAGGAAATTCTGACGGATTGATCATGCTCACGACATTTTGAATATCAAGTCCGTGCATGGTGAACTGGTATCCCTTCACATCTGTATAAAAATTATTGATCTTGATATCTACCCATTGTTGATTGAAATCATGGTTACCAATGTACAGTCCGGCGGTATCAGAAGGATTAAAAATATTCCTCGGAAACTGGCAATGGTTGTGCTGTCCCGGCAGGCTTCCGGTTCTCAGACACCAGTTGGCAAGAACAGCATCAAATACGCTAAGGGTGCTATCATCGTTCAGGTCGTTGCAGGTTGTAGCAGGGAAAGAATTATTCTCAATGATGCTCATGTACATCGGAATATCCATTGAATCCAAAACCCCGTCATTGTAAACATCGCCAAACACTGCCGGTCCGTTGCATAATCCCTGGCAATCAGGCATTGCGGTTCCACCCGGTATTCCTGAGCAATCCACAAAAGGGGTGCAGTTTGGCAGAACCGTAAAAGCAGGACTTCCGCCATTGCGGTTGATGTTGATGCAAATCTGTGTGGCGTTATTGAGGTAATTTATTTCGTGATGACCGGCAGCATCGGGAAGATGAAGAGGATTAAATACAATGGCCAGGCGATAATCTCCATCAGGAACATCTGTAATGTCTATCCACTGACATTGGGTTCCTGATCCATAAGCATCATAACACCCTACGGAGATGCCCATGTTACCACAAGTATACTGACCGAAACCGCAGAGATCCATCACACAATAACCGTTTTTATGACCGGCAGGCAGAAGGTATCCGAACATATCGATCAGCCTGTAGTCCCCGTATCCTTCAAAATGTGCATGACCATGACAGTTTAGCGTGTTGAACATATTCGGATTTGAAGACGGGTTTCCGATCCAGTAATCCAGCGTACCGACATTATCAATTTTCGAGGTAAAAGAAATCACATAGCGTGTACCATACCCTGTAACACAACCTTCATTCACATCACAGGTACTTGCACCCACCGTTGTGAGAGAAAGAGAATTGACAAATGAGGCAGAATCAAATTCAAGATCCGGTCCTGCACAATTCGGGTTAGGAAAATAAATACAACTGCCATCATCAATTGTTGCCGAAGGATTGAAATTACATGCAGCCGGATCCGTACAACCTTGCACAGGACCTACATAACTGAATGAAAACAGAATGGAATCAGGGCAATCATTTTGACTGTCTCCGATGCGGATGTAATATGTCTCACCATCAATAAGCACCACATTCAAATCAGCCTGCAAACCACAGGCCGCATCATTGTTATATGCATAAGTGCCCGGAGGACCTTCAACATACGGGGTTGCGGGGCATAAATCATAAACCCATATTTGTGTATTACAGGTGTTCAATCCACAAGTAGAAAAATTATAAGTCGCAGTACTGTCGCATGTATAGCTGAACCATGAATCGTCAAACGAAGCAGTATAGTTTCCATAAGCTGTCAATGGGATTGGTGAAGTGCAGAATGATCCGGGCGGACAGGCAATGGCAAACTGTGCCTGATAACCGAAAGCATCACCATGTGCAACCATCACACCATCAACATAAACCCAATAACCACCGGGAGCATAGATTCCATCTCCGTATGAATCATAAATTGTAAAAACCGCACATGATCCGGTCGGAATACAGATGGTATCACCTTCAGAAGTCCCGGTGTCAATGGGAAGCCCGCCTATGTCAACAAGGCTCCATGATGTTTCGTATGGCCATGTATCCGGAATGATCTGGATGATTACTTCAGAGAAGCCAACTCCACAGGATGCCTGTGATTTTAGTGATGCAAAAAGAAAAAAGAGAAAAAATACCGATATTAGTTTTTTCATGGTACAGAAATTTTTACGAAAGGTATTAAAAAAATGTAACCAAATACGCTAGACCATGATGGCTGTCATCCCGAACTCGCCCTGATTCATGAGGGCGAGTGAGGGATCTTTCAGGCTTTAATACCTAACCGAATTCCATAATCGCTTTCTTGAAATTATGTGTTTATATTCGCTGCTTCACACCATGCTATGATCAAATGTGTAATTGTAGAAGATGACAAGTTTAGCCAGGTGGCACTGGTTGATACGATTTCAGAGCACTGTAATAACGTAGAAATCCTGGCGGTTTGCAATACCCCTGAAGAAGGCGTTAAAGTAATCCGGGAACTTTTGCCGCACCTGGTACTACTGGATATTGAAATGCCCGGGATGTCAGGGTTCGAAATGCTTAAGCTCGTTGGCGACATAGATTTTGAAGTCATCTTCACTACCTCTTACAATGAATATGTGCTTGATGCCATTAGAAGCAATGCATTTGATTATCTGACAAAACCCATAAAGCCACAAGAGCTGAAAGATTCCATTGACCGCCTCGTTGAGAAAAAAGTACGTACACGAAATCAGAAATTCGAACAGCTTGCTCAAAGCCTGAGTGCCGTAAATAAAAACCGACGTATTGCTCTGCCCACTTTTGAAGGATTTATATTCGTCAATGTGAAGGATATCATGCATTGCAAATCAGAAAGCAATTACACAACCATCTACATGGTAAATGGCGAACAGATTGTGGTCACACGAACACTCAAGGAAATTGAAGAATCAGTAAATAGTACAGAATTTTTCAGGGTTCACAATTCACATTTTGTAAATCTTGCTTCCGTAAAAAAGTACGTCAGGGGAAGCGGCGGATACCTTGTGATGAATGACGGCGCAACGATAAACATTGCCCGCAACAGAAAGGACAAATTCCTGAAAATGCTTGAGCGTTTTTAGATGCAACCTGAACCAGTTCTGTCACCAATTACTCATCAGGAACAACCAAATACTCAGTCAGAATGCGGATTTACTCATTGCTGCTATGATTGCGGACGGTGTGAACGTTTCTTTGTCACGGTATTGAAAACATACCAAACGTTCTTTCAAATCAGTAGCCCCCTGTTTAGTCTGCTATAATGGTTAGTTAGCAACAAAAAAAAGAAGCCCTGTAAGCTTCTGAAAAGACCATCACCCCGTAATGTGATGGTCTTTTTGTTTTTCAGCATTTCTCAATGATGCTAGGTTGTCCCTGTGCGACGGAGGAGTTATCCTAAATGCAAATATCGAATGTCGAACAGGGAATGATGAATGAAGAAGTCTTCGGGATTTATTTCATTATTCAACCTTCCCTGTCCGTACCGGCACGGGCGGGCTTGTTCGTTATTCATTATTCAGTTGTAGTTGATTTCCATCTAAGTACCCATATGAGAATGAGGGAGGAGTTACCTTAAAGTCAAATATCGAATGTCGAACAGGGAATGATTAATATAGAAATCTTTAGGATTTATTTCATCATTCAAGGTTCCTTGTTCGTTATTCGTTATTCATTATTCCGTTTTTCCGGTCTTTATATTCTCAACACTTTTCTACGACAACAGCATACCCCTGCCCTACTCCGATGCACATGGTTGCCAGCGCAAACTTTTTCTTGCTCTCATGAAGTTCAATCGCAGCCGACAGCAGAATCCTGGCCCCGCTCATACCCAGCGGATGACCTAAAGCAATGGCGCCTCCGTTCGGATTTATTCTCGGATCGTTATCTGCCAAACCCCAGGAACGGGTGCAGGCAAGGGATTGGGCAGCGAATGCCTCGTTTAATTCGATGATGTCAATGTCATTCCAGGTAAGTCCGGCTTTTTTAAGCGCACGGTTACTTGCTTCCACGGGACCAATTCCCATGATGCGTGGTTCCACTCCAATAACTGCGGATGATACAATTCTTGCGAGTGGTTTGAGAGTATATTTCTTAATTGCTTCTTCAGATGCCAGCAACAATGCAGCAGCTCCGTCATTCAATCCTGAGGCATTGCCTGCGGTAACGGTTCCTTCTTTCCTGAATGACGCTTTTAATTTTGAAAGTCCTTCCATTGTTGAAGCGGGTTTAATGAATTCATCATTATCAAAAACTACAGCATCACCCTTTTTCTGAGGAATTGTAACAGCTACAATCTCTTTTGCAAATCTTCCGCGCAGTTGTGCGGCTGTTGCCTTCTGCTGCGACCACAATGAAAACTGATCTTGATCTGCCCTTGAAATTTTATCTCTGTCTGCCAGATTTTCAGCCGTCTCACCCATTGCATCAGTACCAAACATTTCCTTCATCCTTGGGTTTATGAACCTCCAGCCAAAACTGCTGTCGAACATTTGTGCATCACGTCCATAAGGCGTTGATGTTTTTGAAATCACCCACGGTCCGCGTGTCATGTTTTCCACTCCGCCTGCAATCATCAGCTCAGCGTCGCCGGTTTGAATAACCCTGGCCGCAGCTACACAAGCCGACATACCGGACGCACATAACCTGTTGACGGTTTCACCGGGAACTGAAATGGGCAAACCCGCCAGCAATGCACTCATGCGCGCAACATTCCTGTTGTCTTCTCCTGCCTGGTTTGCGCAGCCGAGAATGACATCGCCGATTTCTTTCGGATCGATGGATGGATTTCTTTTAATTAACTCAGCAAGTACAATGGCTGCGAGATCATCTGTGCGTATGGATGCAAGTGCGCCTCCGAGGTTTCCAATGGGAGTGCGGACTCCGTTTATGATATATGCTTGTTTCATTTTATTAGATGATGAACGTTGATATTGGATGGAGATGCTATGTGCAGGTACATTTCTCTCAATGAAGTGTAAACTTTACATCTAATTTTATCAATGAGTCATTGCATGCAACCACATAAATTTTACTATATTCTTCAAGTTTACGAACCGATCTTACAGCTTCTGAATCGCATTCAGCAGTTAGCCCTTTAATTATTGAGATATTAGAGAAGGTACAATCAGAATTCATTCTGTACTGGACTGTAACAACTCCTTCAATGTTATTTTCTCTCGCCATTATCGGATATTTCATGCTCGTGACATTGATAGTTGGTGACAGTTTTAACTTTTTGTCATAGTCATAGTATTCTATCACTTGTCCTTTTTCTTGAAATGTCGACCAAATACCGGTTTTATTCCCTACTGTATAGTTACCCTGAGACTTCACACCTTTAGTATATTCAATCCAATAGCCGTTCTTTTTTCCGTTACTATAATTCCCTTTAGATTTAATATAATTTTCAATTCCCATGTTTTCTTTTTTAACCACCTCAAAGTCACTCTCGGGTAATTTACGATAGGAGGTATATTCACCATGTTTTGTATTTCCATCAGATTTTAATACAGAATATCGCTCTGAGATTTGTTCAGAATATGCAAATTTAATTGTGATCAATTTTGTTTCCTGTCCAAATACATCCAGGGTCAAAATAAAAAGAAAAAAGGTTAATTTTTGCAGAGACATCACAGTATTGCACATAACTTTCTTATTAACGTACCCTCCATTCTACTTCTCCTTAAAATATTCCTTTGAAGTCCTGTAAACAGTCCCCTTAAAAAATCCCACCTTCTCATCATTCTGATTTGTTATTTCAATAAGATATGTCCCCGTTTTATTTGTCAATGATAATTCATTCGCAGTTGCTGTGAGCTCATC
>CAYHHK010000073.1:14042-19676 GCA_964356415.1 uncultured Flavobacteriales bacterium | reverse complement strand
TTCATCAACAGGCCGCATAAGTGTCATTCGCCTAAAGAGCAAGTTATTGTTAGTTTCAATTGGTAGCGAATTGTATGAATATAAAAACAATGCGCTAACTCAAATTGCAACGATTTCTTCAGAGATTCTTAATTTGCTTGAAACCCCAGATCACGAACTTTGGGTAAGCACAGCGAAAGGGATCTATGTTTTTTATCAACCCGGAAATTACTCAGCCTACTATCACTATCTAAAGGACAAATACATTGCTGGAATTGCGAGAGATAAGGAAGGTGGTTATTGGATTTCCACCATAGATGATGGTGTTTATTATTTATTGAATAGCGCAGTGAAAAATTATATAACGGACCATAAACTAAAATCTCCGCTTGCTTTAACACAAGATAGGTCTGCCATTTATGCAGGCTATTTCAGCGGCTCTTTGGCAAAAATTAATACAGAACATATCAAATTTATAATCAATGATTCATCGGATAAACACATTGACTGTATTTATTTTGATACCAGCACGGCACGTCTCTACATCGGAAATGACAAATTATGCTACATAGAAAACGATACGGTACATTCACTGAAGTCAAGTACCGGCAAGAGGTGTAACATTGGCTTCGCAAAGAATAAGGAAGGTGTTTTTTCCGGAGCATTTTCGGCTATAATTAAAATTACCGATGATTCCTCACACAGGGAAGTTGATTTCAAAACCCGGATAAACTGCATAGCGCTGGATGAGAAAGATGAATTCCTATTGGGTTGCATTGATGGCGCATATATTTATGACTCCAGAAATAAAAGCATTTCATTAATTAGCCCGTTGCTTAAAGATGTCCGGATCGATGATATAGAATCACTCAATGGCAATTTATGTTTTGCAACGCAGGGCAAAGGTTTGATGATACTCCTGAAGGACGGGACAATTAAAATCATTGATGAGTCACAAGGCTTATGCAGCAACATCATTCGCAAATTGAGCGTTTGCGGTAATAAAATATGGTGTGCATCTTCCAATGGAGTGAGTGAAATTGTTTTTACTGATCTTAAAAAATTAGAGTTTAGAATCACACACATTGGTACGAACGAAGGCTTATTAAGCAATGAAATAAATGACATCACCACCCTTGGCGATACCGTGTGGGTAGCCTCTAAAAAGGGAATTTCATTTTTCAATGCGAACACAGATTTTATTAATCATGCTCATCCTCAGATATATTTTACAGCTTTTCAGGTTAATAGTATAGATACCCCCCCTAACAGTAATTATTTATTTTCACATACATCAAATAATATCAGCATTGGCTTTGAATCACCTCTATTTAAGAGTGATGGAAAACAAATTTATCAATACTTGCTCACCGATGCCATGGATTCAATTAAGGGAATTACCAATACCCGCAGTGTTCAGTTTTTATCTTTGAAACCAGGAGCCTATTCATTGCATATTAAAGCGATGAATAATTCCAATATATGGAGTGACAGGACAGCCAACCTTAATTTCACCATTCTTGCACCATGGTGGCAAACCTGGAGGTTTATGCTTCTGGTTTCGATTGTAGTTGCTGCTTCCGTCTTTTCTTTTTACAGGATCCGTATGAAAAAGCTCAAGGAAAAATTCAATGTTGAAAGAAAACAAGCATCACTTCAACTAACTGCAATGCGTGCTCAGATGAATCCTCATTTCATTTTTAATGTCATGAGTTCCATCCGCAATTACATGCAGCATAATGACATGAAATCGGCTGAGAAATATCTCACATCGTTCGCAAAATTAGTACGTTACACGTTAGATAATTCCTCAATTAATGAAGTGACATTGGAAGAAGAATTGCAGGCATTACGAAGCTATACCATGCTCGAGATGCAGCGACTTGAATTTGGATTTGATTTTGATGTGCATTGCGAGAATGATATTGACCTGGCAGAAATCATGGTTCCATCCCTCCTATTGCAGCCTTTTGTGGAAAATGCTATAAAACATGGGATAGAAAGACTCCCGAAAAAAGGAAGAATCAGTATTGATATAAAAAAGCAAAATAACAATGTGCTCATTGCTGTTGAAGACAATGGTGTGGGGCGGGAAAATGCTTCCAAATGGAATGATATAAACCGGAAGGAGCATACTTCTTTGGGTTCCAGACTAACATTTGAGCGAATTGACTTTTTCAATAAGGCCTTTAACAAACAAATTAAAATGCAGGTTATTGATCTGAATACCACCAAGAACCCTAGAACCGGGACCAGAGTGGAAATTGTGCTTTGAAGATTTTAGCCTATATTTGAAAAGCAAAAGCAGCTATAATATTTATGATTACTGCACTGGTAGTAGATGACGAGAATAAAAATCGCGAAACCCTCCAAAAATTACTAATTCATAACTGCCCTGATGTCCATGTGTTGGGTTCCGTGCCTTCTGTTGCTGATGCTTTGCAGTTTGTACGAAAGCATCATCCACAGGTTGTTTTTCTGGATATTGAAATGCCCGGTCAAAATGGTTTTGATTTTCTAAAAAAAATAGACAAGATTGATTTCAAAGTAATTTTTGTTACCGCCCATTCGCACTATGCTATTCGGGCTATAAAATTTTCAGCAGTGGACTATTTGTTGAAGCCGGTGGATGAAATTGACTTGAAACAGGCAGTTGAAAAAGTTATCCTTGAAATCAACAGGAATCACGAAGCCCATTATAAGGGCTTGCTAGAGAACCTGGCCGCTGTCGCCAATTACAAACTCGCTGTGTCTGTAAGAGACGGAATAGCATTTTTAGACACCAATGACATCATACGCCTTGAAGCAGATGGAACATACACCCATATTTTTTGCAACAGTGAAAAATTCACCGCGACAAAAAATATAAAAGAATTTGAAGATATTTTAGCTGACCAAGGTTTTTTTCGTTCTCATAAATCACACCTTATAAACATGAAGCACGTCAAGCGTTTCAGCCGTGCAGACGGCTATTTTGTGCAAATGAGTGATGGCTCAAGAGCTGAAGTTTCCCGCAGAAGACATGATGACTTTATTGAAATAATGAGCAGGTATAAAAGTTAGTGCACAATTTGGATGACGGGTTATTTCGATCCTGTTTTACTGCTTTGATTTCACCGTTAATAAGTTTTTTAGCACCATTGGTAGTTTAATCCTGCCGTTGCTTAAGTCGCCGGTTGCCTATTATATATATTGTTTTCATTTGTAAATGTGTAACTGACAAATTCACTTTATAAACTTAAATAATATGAACAAGAGAAACGCCAAAATCAAACAGCTAACTTCCATTGCACTATTGATTCTTATATCCACTACAATTTCATTCTCCCAGGATATAACAACAGGGCTTCAGGGACATTGGAATTTTGAAAATAATCTAAATGATCAGACAGCCAATGGAAATAGTGCCATAATGAATGGCACCGGAATCACTTATGTTCAACATTCAAATCCCTGCGGTAACTCAGCGCTTTCATTCAACGGGAGTATTGGAAGTTTTTTGACAATTGCCAATAACAGTGCATATGCATTCGGCACAGGTGCATTTACCGTTGCAATGGAAATTAAATATTCCTCTCCGCAACCATGGACAAATAATGATCCTATAGGCGTTAATGGCGGCTATTATGCAAATATAACTGATAAGTTGGATGCCGGTTGTCCTGCCGGATATAATGGAATTAGTATTTTCGTTGATAATGCTCCTCCGGGTGCTGTTGGGATTGCACAGGGAAGAACACAGGCAACCAATACTGTCAATACCACAAACTCCTACTTAAGTGATGGTGGTTGGCACTGCCTGGTTTTCACAAGGGAACCGGATCTGAATGGCACTACCTGTACACTTAAAATGTACGTTGATGGATCACTGAATAATTCTTCCACTGCAGTTCCTTTGAATAATGTTACCAATACATCCGATATTTATATTGGTACAAACTCTTGCAACAACGCTATTCAACGATATGCAGGACAATTAGATAATTACAGGTTGTACAATCGCGCCTTAACCCCGGTTGATATTCAAAGTCTGTGCAATTGCTCGCAATGTACACCTTGCTTCCATCAAGGACCAGAGTTAGTTGTGAATGGAAACTTTAGTGCGGGCAATACAGGATTTACTTCAGAGCTTCCAGTAAACTGCACTTGCTCCGGTGGCAGTTACTGCATTATAAATGATGCTTTTAGTAAATGTGCTAACTTTAATCATGTTTTTGATAATACCTCTCCAAATACAGGAAATTACATGGTCATTGATGGTGAAGATAATCTGCCTAGAGATGTCCTTTCAACTCCTGTTTCTATTCAAAATGGAAAAATATATTCCATCGGATTTTGGGTTTATCCTAACATCGACATTTATTCAACCGGTACATCAACTCCAAATTTACAACTATACGTTGGCGGAACTCCGGTCGGAGCTCCGGTAATCGGTTCCACGCTCTTACCGGGTGTATGGAATCCAATTAACTTCACCTACACCGGAAGCGCCGCAACATCAATAACTATTCGCCAAACCAATTTCGGATTTTTGGGTTTTGACTATGGCATTGATGATATCTCTGTATCTGAATGTATTCCTAACCTGATAGTTTCAGCCGGTGCTGATATAAATATTTGTTTGGGCAATTGCGCTACGCTTAGTGCAAACAATAGTGCATTAACTTCAACATGGTATTCCATTTTGGGAAATGTAAGTACACTGATTGGAGCTGGAAACAACATTACAGTTTGTCCCACAATCAGCACTTGCTATAAAGTAATAAGTACCAATACTTCTGGTTGTACATCGGAAGATATTGTTTGCGTCAATGTTTCAACTGCACCTCCTGCCGGAACAGTTCATTTTATTTCTCCACCAACCAACGGATGTGTAGGCGGAAGTACAACTATCTGCGTCAATGCTGTTAGTGGAGCAACTTTTTATCAATGGTCAGCAACTCCATGTATAACGTATGGTCCGCTTCCCGGCACACCCGGCCCTTTCCAGACAACTACTCCTTGTGTACAAATAAATTATACGTGTTTGCCACCGGGTTCAGGATGGTCCGTTTGCTGCTTTGCCGGAAATGGTTGCGGAAATACCAACACAATCTGCACATGGATTCGTAGCAAACTTAGTACACCTGCTCCTCTAACAGGTAGTAAGATTGCATGTGCAAACACCTCAGCTACTTATTGCATACCGAATCCCGGAGTTAACGGAGCAGATTCTTATGTATGGACTGTTACAGGTGATGCTGATATCAATGGTGTTACCACCTATACTACTTCCGCAGGTATATTATGCGTAACAGTAAACTTCCACAGCGGCTGGACAACCGGAACTTTGTGTGTTCATGCACAAACCTCATGTGGCGCAAATAGTGCCGATCGTTGCTTAACCTTCAGCAGCGCACCGGTTAAGCCGAATTCAATTGCAGGCAATGCTTATGTATGCCCGGGAGCAACGCACACATACAGTACTGCTTCGGTAGCAAATGCTTGTACGTATGAATGGACATGTAATGTGCCGGGATCCTCTATTGTCCAAAATAACAATTACTGCAACATCACCTTCCCAACGCCGATTCCTACCGTTGGTGGCTATCAGGTTTGTGTACGAGCGGTAAGTTGTTGTGGTGTGCCAAGCGACTGGCGATGCAGAGGAATTGC
>CAYHHK010000073.1:0-13942 GCA_964356415.1 uncultured Flavobacteriales bacterium | reverse complement strand
GCATTACCATTTATGGAAGACCACAGAGTATTTGTGCAATTACAGGGCCTACTTCTGTTTGCAATGGTGAAATTGCCACCTATTGCACCTGTTTAATAGCCGGGGTAACCAATTATATCTGGACTATCCCACCCGGAGCAACCCTTCTTTCCGGCGCCGGCAGCAATTGCATTACGGTTCAATGGAGCTTTGCAGGTGGAACTATTGCAGTTAGGGGATCAAATCCCTGTGGAAATACACCTTTGAAGTCGCTTGCAGTAAATGTAGTGTGCCGCGAAGCCCAGATTCTCGGAACCGATGTTTCGGACATTCACCTATACCCAAATCCTGCAAGTGAAAAAGCAACTTTGCACTTTAATACAGCCAATGCTTCCATCTATCATCTTACTATGACCAATGTACTAAGTCAGTCAGTATTTACGACCGAATTTACTGCTACAGAAGGTAGTAACATGATTGAACTTGACCTCGGCAATTTTGCAAAAGGAATATATATGCTTCACCTCGTAAGTGGTGATGAAAAAAGGATGGTTCGACTGATTGTGGAATAATTGGTTCCGAATATTATTAATGAACGGATGCTGAAACCCGGCATCCGTTTTTTTTATGCTGAAAATTCAATATCCATAGGAACTTACAATCATCTTGAACTCTGTCCCCGAAACAACGATACCCGAAGTTTTCCGTAAATCTTTCCTTTCCTTATAGATCATTCCTATTCCTGAAGCATAAATCTCTTTCCCATAAATTTTCTCTACGAAATTATTGTCATCGCGCTGAATGATTGTTACTGTTGAGTCAAAACTGATGTTGTTTAATGTCCTTGAAGAATTGATATCATCATAGTGGTACATTTCCTCCTCCATTGTATTTTTATCATTCCCGTTCCATTCTGCCTGGCTGTTGATCGGGAAACTCATTTTATGATATGGAACATTGTCTTCCCACATATATGCACCGGAAGATGATAACGATTGACTCCATACGATGTTTACATTCCAGTCCTGCATCGTATCAGCCCTGTAATACCTCACAACTACCTGACGCTCTTTACCTTCACCATCTGTAAATGAAGAATCAATGACCAGCTTCACCTGGTAATGAAAATAATACACGGAGTCATCATTATCGTTGTCATCGGTACTGTGTACAATAGAATCGACATCAAAGATCACGTATTTACCTTTTTGTGTTGGAAAATAGTTTAGAGAGGGCGAGTCAATTTCAAGAGTTTGCTTTCCACAAGAACTCAAAATTGAAAACACCAGAATGGAACAAGCGGCGAGGAGCTCAAAGCTAAATCCAAAAAATGAAAATCCGTGAATTGACCGTGACTGAATTAACCTACTGTTGTCTTGCTTCATTGATGAATGGTTCCTTTGCAATGAAGCCCCCACCTATTACATCATTCCCTTCATAAAACACTGCACTTTGTCCGGGAGCTACAGCGGTTACAGCATTATGAAAAGTGACTTTCATATTCTTACCGCTTTGCTCAAGTGTGCTAAATGTCCCTTTGTCTTTGTACCGTATACGGGTGATGGCTTCTGTTTTACTTTCTAACGAAGCATATTTAATAAGGTTAATATCCCTCACCCACATCTCCTGCCGCTTTAACTCTTCATAAGTCCCAAGCACCACAGTATTTAAATCAGGTTGAATTTCAGTTACATATAGAGGTTCACCTACAGCAACTTCAAGGCCTTTCCTTTGACCAATTGTATAAAATGGATAACCCCGGTGCTTGCCTATTGCTTTTCCGGAAGGCGTTACAAAGTTGCCGTCCGCCAGTTTTTCCTCTATTCCGGGCAATTGACGCTTAATAAAACCCCTGTAGTCATTATCAGGAATAAAGCAGATTTCATAGGATTCGCTTTTGGCTGCCAGCTCCTTAAAACCCATATCTGATGCCATTTGCCTGATGGCCGATTTATTGAAATTACCGACCGGAAACATTGTCCGCGACAAACACTCCTGGCTTACGCCCCACAGAACATAGCTCTGATCCTTCCAGTCATCAAGACCCTTGCTGACAACATACCTGCCATTTTCCTCTCTCACATTGGCATAATGCCCTGTGGCAATGAATTCGCAGTCCATCATATCAGCCCTCTTCAGCAAGGCTTCCCATTTGATGTGTGTATTGCACATTACGCATGGATTTGGTGTTCGCCCCGCCATGTATTCTTCCACAAAATTGTCTATTACATGGTTACCGAATTCTTCTCTGATATCAATAATATAATGAGGAAAACCTTTCTCTACTGCAATGGCACGGGCATCATTGATGGAATCAAGCGAGCAGCAGCCGGTCTCTTTTTTAGACCCTCCCGAACTGGCATAATCCCATGTTTTCATGGTTAAACCGATCACCTCATATCCCTGCTCATGAAGTAAAATGGCAGCAACGGAACTGTCAATACCGCCACTCATCGCCATCAGAACCCGACCCTTTCTACTCATTTTTTAAAACAATTGGTTGCAAAGATAACCTTACATAGCAGAGAATGAAAATCCGTTGCTTTTAAAGTATAATTATGACCTTTACCGCCATGAAAAGTCCTGATGAAATCAAGAATGCAGTCCGCAAGGTATTTACAGAATACCTGGAGAACAATCATCAGCGGAAAACGGCAGAACGATTTGCAATCCTGGAGGAGATATACTCATTCAATGAGCATTTTGACATAGAGCATCTCTTCAAAATTCTTAAAAAGAAAAAATACGAAGTAAGCCGGGCAACTGTTTACAACACCATTGAACTGCTTCTCGACGCAAATCTTGTGATGAAGCACCAGTTCGGAAAGAACCTGGCCCTCTATGAACGCAGCTTCGCCTACAAACAACATGACCACCTGATATGTAACGACTGTGGCCACGTATTTGAATTTTGTGACCCGCGTATCCATCAAATCCAAAGCATGGTTGGCGAACTCCTCAAATTTAAAATCGAACACCATTCCCTGCACCTCTTCGGAAAGTGTTCTGAACTTGCCGAAAAGGGCTTTTGTAAGCATAAAAAAAAATTAGCCTGAAAACCTTCCCTGCCCCCCTTTTCCTTTAGCAACGGGCTGTTCAAAACTCATTGAAAATAGCTGTATCAACAGGAAAAGAAAAACCCTTACCTTCACCCCCATGGATTTCAACTACAAAATAAACACAAAAGGTAATTATGCCATTGTCGAAATAAATGGCAACCTCATTGACAAAACGCAGGCATCTCCCCTGCTTGATGAAGTGCAGGAACTGATCAACAAAGGAACAAACAGTTTCGTGATCAGTATGGATAACTTCAAGTACCTGAACAGTAATGGTCTCAATGTACTTGTGAATATCCTCACCAAAAGCCGCAAGAATGGCGGGGATACGACCATCTGCAATGTCAATGACAAGATTAAAGAGCTTTTAATCAATACAAAACTTAACACTGTTTTTACCCTTACAGAGGATCTTCCTGCTGCAGTCCGTCAATTCCAAAATTGATTTTTCTTCTCACACTTAATTTTAATTTCTGTCATGCCTGTTGATGTATTGCTTGGGCTCCAGTGGGGCGATGAAGGCAAAGGGAAAATTGTTGATTTCATTACTCCTCATTATGAAGTCGTAGCCAGGTTTCAGGGTGGTCCCAATGCAGGACACACACTTGAATTCAATGGAATCAAACATGTATTGCATACTATTCCATCCGGAATTTTCCGTGACAACACGATCAATATTGTTGGCAATGGCGTCGTCATTGATCCTGTAACGCTGAAGAAGGAAATTGAGGCATTGAAAAAACTGAATGTTGACATCAGTAGTAAACTTTTCATCAGCCGCAAAGCACACCTGATCATTCCAACCCACCGCCTGCTGGATGCAGCATCAGAAGCAATGAAGGGAAAAGGGAAAATTGGTTCCACTCTCAGGGGAATCGGTCCTTCCTACATGGATAAAACCGGAAGAAATGGTTTGCGGGTCGGAGATGTGGAATCCAAAGATTTTCTTGCACGTTATAAAAGCCTTTGCGACAAGCATTGCGAATTGCTGAAGCAAATGAATTATCCATGCAAACTGGATGAACTGGAACCGGATTTCTTTGATGGCATTGAAGCACTCAAAGCACTGAACCTCGTTGATAGTGAGCACCTGCTCAACAGATTTCTTTCTGAAGGAAAAAAGATCCTTGCTGAGGGCGCACAGGGTTCCCTCCTTGATATTGATTTTGGCTCTTATCCTTTTGTAACATCATCAAATACTGTTACTGCAGGCGCATGCACCGGTTTGGGTATTTCACCAAGGCATATCGGAAATGTATATGGAATTTTTAAAGCCTACTGCACCCGCGTCGGAAGCGGACCATTCCCTACTGAACTGAATGATGCCACAGGCGAACAATTGCGCAAAGCCGGTAATGAATTTGGTTCTACTACAGGACGTCCACGCCGCACCGGATGGCTTGATCTCCCTGCTTTAAAATACGCCATCATGATCAATGGCGTTACAGACCTTATCATGATGAAAGGTGACGTGCTGAGCGGCTTTGACACCCTGATGGTTTGCACCCATTACATGTATCGCGGCAAAAAGATCGATTACATGCCTTATGATATTGTACATGAAGATGCAACACCTATATATGAACAATTGAAAGGATGGAATAAAGACCTTACCGGCATCCAGCAGGAAAAAGATTTCCCTGCCGCTCTCTCAGAATACATTGCTTACATCGAAGAACATACAGGTGTTCCTGTTAGTGTGATTTCAGTTGGACCTGACCGTGTGCAAACAATTGAAAGAAAGAAAATGACCCTGGCTTATCAGGCCTAGTTGCTTCTGGCAATCATTTTTCTGGCAACCACTTTTCCTTTTTGGATTATTTGAATATAGGCAACACCACTCCAGCTATTTTTCATTTTATGATGATGTTGCCCTTCATTGTCAATTTCAAATGCTTCTACTTCCTTTCCCAATATGTCAAATATCTGAATCGTTGATGCCGGAATTTCTCCGGTAATTTGAATTCCCAAATAGTCTGAAAATGGAACAGGCGCAATTGTCAAATTCTGATGAATATCTGCATCTTCAATAACAGTTGATGCGCATGGATTGCCTGAAGGCAATAGTGAATAGTCGAAGACAATGGTTGGACAAACAAGCTTGTATTGAAAAATACTACCTGTATCAATAAGCAGCGCTGATGGTTCGTAAACAAGTGTGTCTATGATCCCAAATGATACAGGAGAATTGTCATTGAAATCAAGGATGGCAATGCCTCTGATAAAAAAGGAGAAAATACCATAAGGAGCCCCGGGTAAGCTATCTCTGAAAGTAACTACCGATGCATTTTCCATATAGAAATGATTCATGCACGTACTGTTGCCTGTCATCGTTAGAGACGCCCCTGAACAGACTAAAAAATTCGCACCGGGAATGAATGAACAATCTACAACTGTATCATTAGATATTATTCTTGCATTGGAAGGAATAACAAATGTACATTGAGCGTTTGCTATACCGGAACCAATAAGAAGAAAATAAAACAAGATGACGATTGATTTCATGTAATGCCAATTTATTTGCACATCAAATATAATATTTAAAAATGAAAGACCCTGCCTCGCCTTAGGCGAGACGAGGTGTCATGCCACTAATTACACGAATTATCACTAATTGATGTAGGCATTGTAATATTGTTTCGTGTGAATTAGTGAAATTTGTGGCTAAAATTTTAATTCAACCCCGCCTCACCTAAAGCGAGTCGAGGAATTCTTTAGATAAAATAAAAAAGAAAACCCCACCATTTGCATGGCAGGGCTCCCTCGTCTAACCAAAAACCAATTTACTCAACAACCACTCTTAATCGTTCGGTTACTTCACCACGTGTTACCACGAGGTTGTATAAACCGTTCGAAATATTTTGAAGATTTATTTCTTGTTTGTTCATTCCTATTGCAGACTGATTTGACTGATCGATTACCAAACGTCCGGTCATGTCATACATACGAATTGAGTACAGTTCGCTTCCTTCTGAAGAAAAAGATACTGTAATCTGATCTTGCGCAGGATTCGGATATGCTGTAAGTTGCATCACACTTTCTTCACCATTTGATAACCTGCATGCATTTACGGTAATCGTTTTTGTCACTGTAGAACTCTTCCCACAGGTATTTTCAGCACGGCAGGTTACTTTTCCTGACGATGCTCCCATATAGTCAACAGTTATATCAGTTGTTCCTTCACCAATCACAATAACTGCTCCTGATGGTACTGTCCAGTGATAATAGTTTGCATTGAATACAGGATCAACCGAATAATAAGCAATACTTAAGGTTGAATTATTATTACACGCTCCAACCGGTCCATCAGGAACAATCGTTTTATCAGGATGTGCATATAATTTCATGCATCTTTTATGACCCTGACCACAATTATTATCGGCAGTAACACACAATTCAGCTTTCTTAAATGTCTGGTCAAAATCAATCGTTATATTGTTTGTCCCATTGTTGTGAATTGTTGTCCCTCCACTTGGTGTAATGGTCCAGGTATAACCTGTTGCAGTCGGAACTTCAGGAACAGAATATGCGATATTCGGAATATCACATAGTCCGTATTGCAAACCGATTATAGGGCTCGGTGCTGCAAGAATGGAGCGTACATGTGCAACGCGCCGTATGCTTGAATTACAACCACTATTTGCAATCACTGATACATCACCTAAGTTAAAGCCAACAGGGAAAGTAACTTCCACATTTGTCACCGAGGTCGTTAACGGGTTGCCACTGGAGGCAGGCGTTGTAATTATCGATCCGGCAGGAGCACTCCATGTATAGGATGTCGCACTTGAAACCGGAGGAATTGAATATGCATACGTACTTCCGCCGCAAGCTCCTGTAACTGGACCCTGGATTGGAAGCGGCGTTGTAGGTGCAGAATAAACAGTGACTACTGTTTGACCAGAATGCTCCGTGGCATTACTTGCAGTTACCCGCAGGTATCCCTGGAAGAAACCTGGTCCAAAGCTGATAGAAACGGAATTAGTTCCCTGGCCATTAAACACAGTGCAGTGAACAGGAGCAACCCAGGTATAAGTTGTTGCGCCTGGTACAGATGAACATGTATAGGTGCGCACCTGACCCGGGCAAACGGATGTGAGTGGTCCGCTAATTACAGGATTGGCAAGGCTCATTGCGTTATCTCCATTACCATTGCGTAATGCAGAACCTGAATTGCTATTTACTTCTGATGAAACCGCTCCCGCTACTGAAAAATCATTTTTTGCAGAAGAGGTTCCCGAACCCGCTTTTGCTACCACTGTAATTGCTGCTAAGGCAACCACGCAGATGAATTTTGTAAATGTTTTCATTTTTTTAGATTGATTATTATTATTTGAGTGTTATAGTACGCCATAGAAATAATAGTTGGCCGCTAAAAAGGGAAAACCTTACACTTGACAGTTGCCTTACTTAATCAGGCAATTTTTATAAAAGCATTTGATTTAATAAAAAAAATAAGGGAATTCTGTAGAAAAGTAAAATACAAGAACCCAGAATTGCATTTTTCAGGATACTAAAATTTAGATGTACCCCGTTTGGAGGATTTTAATAAAAAAACTTACTGGGTCTTTATGGAATAGGTGACCTTTTCAAACTTGCCGTTACTGATATGAACCTGATTTCCGCTGTTATCTTCAACCGTAAAATCAAAGGTTCCTGTTACCTCCTGAGAAGATGTTTCAGATGTTTCAATATTAAAGCTGCCTGAAATTGTATGGTATGCTGTGCCGGATGCATTGTATCCGAAATAAGCACTTCCGGCTGCATAGGTCCGTGTGCCGGTATTAATTGATGTACCTGTAGCATTGTCTTTCGCCTCTATGGTAATTGTTTTCCCACTGCTGGAAGCGGAAAAATTGACAACTCGAAAATCATAGATAGTGTCTATCAGTAACGTGCAGTTCACGGATGACGGACTCCACAAAGCACCATTTATTTTTGCCTCAATATAATCCCTTTTCTCCGGATCTGACTTTTTATCGTTGCACGACAACGAGCAAATAACGACAAAACAAAAGAATAAAAATCTTGTTCCGGTATTCATTGGATATAACATTGAGGTGGTAAATGTAATTCAAATTTTACTTCTCAAAAAAGAATGTTGGTTGGTCACTGAATATGTGTTTATATTTGCTGAAAGCATCCTGCGAAAAAATATTTCTTTTTCTTTAGAAAAATTATTTTTGGATAATTTACAATAAGCAAATGAAAAGTTCAATATTCAGATATCCATACGAAAAAGTTTTTCGCAGAACCAAAGGTGCACTTTCGCGACTCGGTATGAAGATCGTTAAATCTGATGCAGTGAGTGGTTCCATTAATGCAGTAAGAAGTATGGGACTTACAAAACCCGGCCTTTCAATAAATCTCATTGTAAAAGCGCTTAACTCCAGTGACACAAAGGTTACAATTACGGGACTTGTGATAAAGAAACGATTCTACATGAAAAAGATCAACGTTGAAAACAGTGAAGCGGAAATTTTGGGAAATCTGTCAAATAATTTCTAAGGTTACTTTTGCTTTCTTCGCATTACTTTAAGTTAAGCGTCATTAGCATGCCTTTAAGAGAAAATTTTTTTCGCCATGTTGCCCAAACCAGCCACTCTCCCCTTGCACTTGAATTTGTTAAGGCAGAGGGATCTTTTCTTATCGACAGATCAGGAAAAAGATTCATTGACCTCATTTCAGGAATAGCAGTAAGCAATCTCGGCCATGGAAATAAGCAAATCGTTGATGCCATTAAAAAACAGGCAGATGCTTACCTGCACTTAATGGTATATGGAGAATACATTGAATCACCACAAGTATTGCTGGCAACCAAACTTGCATCACTTTTGCCGCCATCACTTTCCTGCAGTTACTTCGTAAATTCCGGAACTGAAGCCGTTGAAGGCGCAATTAAACTGGCAAGGAGATTTACAGGAAGGTCAGAGATTATTTCATTTTACAATGCTTACCATGGAAGTTCAACCGGTGCTTTAAGCATTGGAGGAAATGAAGAATTAAAAAACTCCTTTCGGCCGCTTATGCCCGGTATCCGGAACATAAAGTATAATTCCTTAGATGACATTCAACTAATATCAAATGAAACGGCAGCTGTTTTTGCCGAACCTATTCAAGGTGAAGCAGGAATTATTCTGCCGGAGCCGGGCTTTTTGCATGCACTCAGAGCAAGGTGCACTGAAACTGGGACATTGCTCGTATATGATGAGATCCAGACCGGTATGGGACGTACCGGCAAACTTTTCTGCTTTGAACATGAGAACATTGTTCCTGATGTGCTTCTCTTATCAAAGGCCTTTGGTGGCGGAATGCCACTCGGTGTTTTTATTTCCGGTAATGAAATAATGTCAGCACTTGCGGTTCATCCTGTTCTAGGACATATCACAACATTTGGGGGACACCCTGTAAGTTGTGCAGCATCACTAGCTGCACTTCAACAACTTACTGAATCAACACTGATCGGAGAAGCTCTTGAAAAGGAAAAAATATTCCGACAAAAACTTCAGCATCCGCTCATCAGGGATATCCGTGGAAAAGGACTATTTTTATCCTTGCAATTTCCAACGGAAGAAATAAATAAAAAAGTGATTCATCATTGTATATTAAATGGCGTTCTGGCAGACTGGTTTCTGTTCGCTCCGGATTGTCTGAGAATCGCACCGCCATTAATCATCACCGAAAGTGAAATTGAAAACTGTTGTGATATTATTCTTGATGCGTTAAACCAAATTAGATTTATATGAATGTATTGATTGTTGAGGATGAACGTCAGTTGAGTCATGAAATTGAAACTTTCCTGATGCAACAGGGCTATCATTGTGATGTGGCTTTCACAGGAAAAAGTGCTTCAGAAAAAGTTTTTGTCAATACTTACGACTTCGTACTCCTTGATATTGGCCTTCCTGACTACAATGGATTCCAGCTCCTGAAGGAAGCCAAGGAAGCGGGAAAAGAATCAGCTTTCATCATCATCACTGCTCGCGGAACAGTTGATGATAAGGTTACCGGCCTTGATCTGGGCGCGGATGATTACCTGGGCAAGCCTTTTTCATTGCTCGAACTGCATGCACGAATGCAGGCAATACTCAGAAGAAAACACGGCCTCAAAAATAACACCATTCAGATCCACGACTTCATCATGGATATCCAGAACAGAACAGTTTTATTTGGAAAAGATGTCATCAATCTGACCAAAAAGGAATTTGACATTCTGCATTACATGGCACTTCATAAAAATCGTGTGCTCACGCGTATTCAGCTCACTGAACATATATGGGGAGATGTAATGGAGGAGGATTACGAATCGAATTATATTGATGTTCACATGAAAAACATCAGAAAGAAGATGGGCGCATTTGGAAATTCAGATTTTATTGAAACAGTTCGCGGCATTGGTTACAGACTTAACATGAATGAAGGAAAATGAGTCACTCATTCAAATCAATTTAATGAAATGACCCCGCCTAGCCTAAGGCTAGACGAGGTATCTTGCCACTAATTCCACGAATTATCACAAATCGAAACTTGTAATGCAATAATGTTTCGTGTTAATTAGTGAAATTCGTGGCTAATATTTTAATTCAACCCCGCCTCGTCTCGCCTTAGGCGAGACGAGACGAGGAATTCTTTTAATTAATCTAAAATATATTTCTTGAAACTACAGTTCAAACTGGCGCTCTACAATGCCCTTTCAAAGGCAATCATCATTGCTGCCATTGGTTTGTTCCTTCCTATTATTTTAAAAAAGGTTGTTTACTCCCACATTGACCAGCGGCTGAAAGCCCGTGTTGCGCGCATGATGCTTGAGGTTGAACGGGGTGGTATTCGTGAGATCATCATGGACCAGGATTGCAGCTTTGATGATTATAATATTTTCAAAGAAGAATATGTTTCCATTAAGCCACTGAAAATGATGCCTTCATACTTTGGGAAGGAAATCTATATAGACGCTGAAAGGAATATTGAAAATGAAATTGTAAAGCATAGGGTACTGAGCAAGTCTTTCATCTATGACAACCAGCTTTATGAATTGGAAGTTGGTGAAGGTGTCCATGCAATTGAAACACTTGTAGTTGCTTTTCATAAATACACCATTTGGTTTCTTATATGCGTGGTATTAATCTTCTTTTTCATTGATATAGCATACGGAAGACTGTTGCTCATTCCATTTTACAAAATAGTGAATCGTAAATTACAGGATGTACAGCACCCCAGCACATTCGAGCCCGATACTATCCAAACAACCACTTTCGAGTTTTCATACCTCGACAAAAGTATCAATGAAATGATGACGAAAGTGAAAGATGCATTTGAAATTGAACGCGAATTCATAACAAACGTTTCGCATGAACTCCTCACCCCCATTTCCATTCTTCAGACACGCACAGAAAATATTTTGTCAGACCCAAAAACATCTTCTGAAATCGCGATGAAAATGGTCGAGTCGCAAAAAACACTTTCCCGTTTAAGCAGGATAGTTAAGGCATTGCTCTATATCTCCAAAATTGAAAACCGTCAATACATGAAAGAGGAAAATGTAATGATGAAGCCGCTCGTTGATGATGTGCTTGAAGAAATTGAAGAACGGATTGCCAGTAAAAACATAACCGTACATCAGCATTGGTCCGCTGATTTCGAATTCAGAAATTGTAACCGGTCTCTTTTGCATACAATGATCTTTAATCTCATTTCAAATGCTTTAAAATACAACAAAGACAACGGAGAGATTTTTATTATCGGGCATCAGGAGGAGGAAAATAAATTTTTGCTCACAATCAAAGATACCGGTGTCGGGATTGCAAAAGAGAATATTGAATTTGTGTTTGACCGGTTTAAACGATTTCGGCCTGATGACGGTGCCAGTTTTGGTCTTGGTTTGCCAATCGCGCACACGATTGCAGAATTTCACAATTTGAAAATAAATGTATCGTCGGAAATAAATACCGGTACTTCTTTCTCAATCGTTTTCCCTCCTTCCGCCTGAAAAGAAATCAACAGGAAGAAACGAAAGCTGATTCCGGTCACAGCTGCAGGAAAAGCCAAACCCCAATCACTTTCAAAATCTAAGTAATTTCCCCATCGACCTTATTTCCCTCTCTTTTGCCAAAATGAAACGACCCCGCAGCAGAGCTGCGAGGAATTCTTTTTATTAAAAATAGCAAGACGTCATAGGATAGATTCCTGTAGTTGAATAAATATTATTATGTTTAATGGATGTGCTTGTGGGCTACCTCTTCAGGTGATGCCTCTCGAACTTCAACAATTTCACCGGCGAAGTGTAATGAATGGCCTGCAAGCGGATGATTAAAATCCATAGTGACCAGTTCATCAGTAAAAGTTGCAATCCTGCCATTCAGTGTATTGCCTTCGTTATCACGCATTGGAACCACATTCCCTACCTTTAATATCTCCATGTCGATCACACCTTCATGCTTAAAAATATCGATAGGCATTGGAATGATCATGTTGCTTTCTGTTTCGCCATAAGCATCAGCCGGAGCCAGTTTAAAATCAAACTTATCGCCTTTTTGCAACCCCATCAGGTTGTTTTCAAAACCCGGGATAAGCCCCCCTACTCCGCTCAGGAAACGGAAAGGACTTTGCGGATCTGTTGTTTCAATGTGTTGCATCGGCTGGTCCGGTAAACCGGCATTCAGGCTGTAGTTTAAAGTAACTACTGAGTTGTTTGCTATTTTCATTTTTTTTGAGCTTTATAATAAAAAAGTGCGCGAATATAATATTGTGTTTGGAATTCAGCTTCTGCAATTTGTCATTCTACTAATTAATTCAGAAAATGAATGACCCCGTCTAGCCTAAGGCGAGACGAGGTATCTTGCCACGAATTGCACGAATTATCACTAATTAGTGAATGCATTGCAATAATGTTTCGTGTGAATTAGTGAATCCCGATAGCTATCGGGACGTGGCTGAAATTTTAATTCAACCCCGCCTCGCCTGAGGCGAGGAATTCTTTTGATAAAATGAATCAGGAACCTATTCCGGGCGTCATCCGGCCGCAATGATTTTTGTTCTTTCCCGGACCATAGCCGGCACCATGGTTTTCTAAATCAGAGAATTATTGATAAATTCCATTTGCACAGTTATCAGAAATGAAACTGGCCTAATTTCACCAATTGTCAGTTCCCTCCCCGATTCTTGATAACTTTACGCCCTTTATGAAGACTTTTTCTCCGGAAATTAGAAACAAGAAAGCCTCTTTTGAATACGCTTTTCTTCAGACCTACACGGCAGGCATCATGCTGACAGGGACTGAGATAAAATCCATCAGGGACGGAAAAGCAAATTTTACTGATTCCTTTTGTGTGATCATGAACGATGAGCTTTTTTTAAAAAACATGCACATCAGCGAATACAAAGAAGGCTCTTACAATAACCATGAACCAAAACGCATCAGAAAGCTATTGCTCAATAAGGAAGAGCTTCGAAAAATGCAAAGCAAACTGAAGGAGAAAGGCACCACTATTATTCCGGTAAAGCTATTTTTCAATGAACGCAGCATTGCCAAGCTGGAAATTGCCATTGCAAAAGGAAAAAAGTTATTTGACAAACGTGAAAGTATTAAAGACAAGGACTTGAAACGGCAAATGGCGAGGAATGAATAAGGTATTATTTCATTAACAACCAGGCTGGAATATTCACCACAGAGGTTCACTGAGAAAATCCATTCATACTCTCCGTGGCCCTCCTCCTCAGTGGTGAATGGCTGTTGCCGGTTACTTTATTATAAACCTCGTTTCAATCACTTACTATTATCCCAAAAAAAAAGAGCTGCTATTAAAAGCAACTCTCTTTTAAAAAAATATTATTTCCGACTAGAAATAGAAATGCAATGTGATAGAACCAATGTTGGTTACATCCAAACCGAAAGAACTGCTCTTGCC
>CAYHHK010000072.1:0-20523 GCA_964356415.1 uncultured Flavobacteriales bacterium | reverse complement strand
TGTCCACGGAATCAGTTGTTAAGAAAACCTAATAATGTTAAATGATGATGTGTTACAGTTTAGTGTCCTCTGTAATAATACCTGAAGAGTCAAATAACATTCTGTAAAAAACATTTGAACTATCGGTAAAGTTAATGTCATGAAATAAAATCCACCAATCATATCCATTGGCATGCTTTATTGCACACATTTTTTCTGACAATACTAACTACTAACTGTAGACTGTAGACTGTAAATCGAAATCATGTCTTTCAGAATTGGTACGTCAAACGTATATAAATAAATTATCTAAAAATCAAATCGATGAAAGATTTACCTGATTATTTGAAGAGTGGCTGAAAATAATGGGTGATTGAAAATTTCTTGCGTTCCTGAAGAAATGCGAATTGATGTTTCATATAGTGTTTCGAGAATCAATTCCAATGGTTGGTGGAGGTGTCAATTACAAAAATTCATTGTCAAAATTCGGCCTAAAAGTTCGTATTCATTGCAGTAAACATAAAAAGGATTCATAGCTTACTAAATAATTGTTTTTTAGCTTCAAAATGCACAAACCCACAGCATATTTTGTTGATATTTAATTACGATTGAATGCGCTCCTGTTTTATCAATTTTACCTTTGTGAACTTAAATAAACATCAATTCTAATTCGCTCATGACAACTGACATCAACGAACTGAAACGTTTAGCATTCCAGGTGCGTAGAGACATTGTACGCATGGTCAATGCCTGCAACTCCGGTCACCCTGGCGGCTCACTGGGCTGCGCAGATTTTTTTACGGCCATGTATTTCAATATTCTCAGAAAGAAAGATAAGTTCGACATGAATGGCAAAGGCGAAGACCTGTTCTTTCTCAGCAACGGACACATATCACCTGTCTGGTACAGCGTGCTTGCGCGCTCAGGTTTTTTTGACGTGAAAGAACTTGCAACATTCAGGAAAATCAATTCGCGTTTACAGGGACATCCCGCTACACATGAAGGCCTTGAAGGTATACGCGTGGCAAGTGGTTCCCTCGGACAAGGATTAAGTGTTGCTATCGGAGCATCACTGACGAAAAAATTAAATAAGGAAGATTCACTGGTTTACTGCTTATGCGGCGACGGAGAAATGGAAGAAGGACAGATCTGGGAAGCGGTCATGTATGCCGGTGCGAAAAAGAGGGATAACCTCATCACTGTTGTGGATGTGAACGGACAACAGATTGACGGCTCTGTCGCCAACGTAATGCCTTACGGGAACCTTCGTCCGAAATTTGAAAGCTTCGGATGGAAGGTGCTAGAAATGGACGGCAATAAGATGGAAGAAGTACTTCAAATAATGGGCGAAGCAAAATCGTTAACAGGTAAGCAACAGCCGGTAGTGGTCCTCATGAAAACAGAAATGGGCCAGGGTGTTGATTTCATGATGGGCTCGCACAAATGGCATGGCGTGGCGCCGAATGCAGAGCAGTTGGTTGTTGCATTGGGTCAACTTGAGGAGACAATCGGGGATTACTAAATACTAATGTTTACGAATTTACAAATTACGGATTCGACATTCCATTTCTAATACAATAAGCAGGTTGCGAATTAGGATTACCTGATATCGAATAACGGGTGGTACGAATTACGAATAGGTGAGTAATAAAATAAAAGAATTGCTAAGTATCAATTATAAATTTAAGGTTTCCGGAATCTGGTATGTATCGAAGATTACTAAGGGTTTCCTACTGTCTTGCATCTTGATTCTTGTATCTGTTTTCTCTTCCTCAGCTCAGAAAAAGAAACCCATCCCGGCCCCTCCTCAACTAACAAGGATTGAATTTCTATTTGATGCATCACAAAGTATGTTCGGGCAATGGCAGACGGGTGCGAAGATCGATGTTGCAAAACGTTTGATGAATCAATTGCTGGATAGTCTGAAATACGTTCCTGACATCGAACTGGCATTGCGTGTGTACGGACATCAAAAGCCTTATCCACCGCAGGATTGCGATGACAGTCGCCTGGAGGTTCCATTTGGAAAGGGAAATGTTTCCATGATTCAACAGGTATTAAAAAATGTAACTCCTCGTGGAACAACACCTATTGCCATGTCGCTCGGACTATGCGGCAATGATTTCCCGCAGGATAAAAGCAGAAACATCATCATCCTGATAACAGATGGAATTGAAGAGTGCGGCGGCGACCCTTGTGCAACCTCTGCTGAGCTTCAGAAAAAAGGGATCGTTTTGAAGCCATTCGTCATCGGACTTGGACTGAATGCAGACCTCAAAAAAATGTTCGACTGTGTTGGTAGGTTTTATGACGCCGCAAATGAAACTACTTTTGAAAGCGCCCTTAATATTGTGATCAAACAGGCATTGAATGCAACAACACTGCAGGTAAACCTTCTTGATTCAGACCGCCATCCAACGGAAACAAATGTGAACATGACATTTTATGACCGGAAAACAGGAGCGATCAAATATAATTACATTCATACATTGAATGCAAAAGGATTTCCTGATACGCTGGTAATTGATCCGAATACTACTTATAAAATCGTCGTGCATACTATTCCACCGGTTACAAGAGATTCCGTAGTTCAAACTGCAGGCAAGCACAATACCGTTGGCATTGATGCACCTCAGGGCTACCTTTACCTGAAGATCAATACAGGCAATGAATACAAGCGCCTACAGGCCATTATCCGCAAGCGGCATGAGATGAATACACTGAACGTTCAGGAATTCGGTTCGACTGAAAAATACATCACAGGAAAATACGACCTTGAAATTCTCACGCTGCCGAGAATAAACCTTGAAGGTGTAAGTATTGACCAGAGCAAGACAACAACAATTGAAATCCCACAGCCGGGAATGGCCTCATTTATCACCAACAGCACAGGGTACGGAAGCATATACACCAGCGACAAGGGAAAACTTAAATGGGTCGCCAATCTTGATGATACACAGACCAAGGAAACATTTGTGTTACAGCCCGGAGATTACAAGGTGGTCTATCGTCCAAAGGCAAGCCGCGAATCCGTTTATACGGTTGAGAAGAATTTCAAGGTCGTAAGCGGAACAAGCATTGCAGTTTCATTCAACTAAAGAATATTTAACTTCACACCTGATATGAAAAAATATCCCATACTAGACAAAAAGGACACCAGAAGCGGGTTTGGCGCCGGACTACTGGAACTCGGTAGAAAAAATCCAAACGTTGTAGCACTCTGTGCCGACCTCACCGGCTCACTTAAAATGGATGCCTTTGAAAAAGAATTCCCTGACCGGTTTTTCCAGATCGGAATAGCAGAGGCTAATATGATGGGCATTGCTGCCGGTCTTACCATCGGAGGGAAAATTCCATTTACAGGAACGTTCGCAAATTTTTCTACAGGAAGGGTCTATGATCAGATCCGACAGAGCATTGCGTATTCACATAAAAATGTAAAAATCTGTGCAAGCCATGCCGGTGTTACGTTGGGTGAGGACGGCGCCACACATCAGATCCTTGAAGACCTTGGCATGATGCGCATGTTGCCGGGAATGGTGGTGATCAATCCATGTGATTACAACCAGACGAAAGCCGCAACCCTGGCAATAGCAGAACATCACGGACCGGTGTACCTGCGTTTTGGAAGGCCTGTTGTCCAGAATTTTACATCGCCGGATCAGAAATTTGAGATCGGCAAAGCACTTATGCTGAGTGAAGGAACCGATGTTTCCATTTTTGCTACCGGTCACCTCGTATGGAAAGCACTTGAGGCCTGCGAAGCCCTGGAAGCAAAGGGTATCAGCGCTGAGGTGATCAATATCCATACGATTAAACCATTGGATGTTGATGCCGTCCTAAACTCCGTGAGGAAGACAGGGTGCGTAGTAACTGCAGAAGAACATCAAAGAAACGGAGGGCTGGGAGATGCAATCGCACAAGTACTAACACAGCATTATCCGGTTCCACAAGAGTATGTTGCAGTCAATGATTCCTTCGGAGAAAGCGGCACGCCGGAGCAGTTGATGGTTAAGTACGGACTCGACGCGAATGATATTATTAAGGCAGCGGAAAGGGTGTTGAAACGGCGGGGGGAAATGGTGAACGCTTGAATTGCATTCGGCGAATGTGAGAAACGGAGATCGGGAGAAAGGGTGACGGGTGAATTTCCAATTGACAATTTGTACAAATGGCTGAGAAGATCGATTCTTACAAAGAACTCCGTGTTTTTAATGAAGCTTTTCGCTTAGCAATGGAGATTTTTCAGCTGACAAAGAAATTTCCGACAGAAGAAAGATATTCTCTTACTGATCAGGTGCGACGATCATCTAGATCTGTTTGCTTAAACCTTGGTGAAGCCTGGCGAAAAAGAAGATACCCCTGCTGCATTCGTTGCCAAGTTGAGCGATTGTGAAACCGAAGCATGTGAGTCACAAATTTCATTGATGTTTGCAAAAGAGTGCGGATATATTTCTCCTGAATTGTTCCTTCAACTGGAACTGAGATATGAAAACGTAATTGGAATGCTGGTACGTATGATTGATAATCCTGACAAATGGAAAATAAAAAAGAAATAAACAAGAATATTTCCAATTGAACGACACTCAGTCAATTGCGTTCTTAACCTAAAGTTATAATGAAATCTCACTCGCTCTCCGTTTCTCCACCTCACCTTTCTCCCTCTCACCCACTCTCCCATTCACACTTCTCCCACTCTCCCTCTCACCCCTTCTCCCTGTCTCCCCATCCCCCACTCTCTTCTTCCCCTGAACTCTGAGAAATAGCATAGAACATGACTGAGTACACAGACCAGGAACTCCTAGAAAAATTCCGCCAGGAAGACACGAAGAGTTATGCATTCAACCTGCTGATGCGGAAGTACCAGCAACGGTTATACTGGCATATCAGAAGAATCGTAATTGACCATGACGATGCCAATGATGTGGTGCAGAATGTTTTTATTAAGGTGTGGAAAGCACTTGATAAATTCCGGGAAGATTCACAACTATACACCTGGCTTTACCGCATCGCCACAAATGAATCCATTACCTTTATCAATAACAAAAGAAAAAGATTCTTTGTCCCTATCGCTGACGTTGAACATGAGCTTTCTAACAATCTTTCCGGTGATCCCAATTTTACAGGTGATAAGATCATGCTGAAACTGCAACAAGCTGTCCTGAAACTGCCAACCCAGCAAAGGATCATTTTTAACATGAAATACTTCGATGGCCTCAAATACGAAGAAATTGCAGCTATTCTTAACCTTACAACAGGAGCATTGAAAGCCAGCTATCACCATGCAGTCAAGAAACTCGAAAAATACCTCACAGTACGTTAAACCTTTGCTTGAAAAAAAGCTCAAAACACAGATTTTAAACAAATGAACAATAACCTAAAAAATAGCGGACAATCCGGGGACTATGAACTGGATAAGATTGCTCCAACACTTGCCGGAATCAAAAAAGGCATTGCTGAAGGTCAATCCGGAAATCCGTTTGCCACTCCCGAAGGTTATTTTGAATCATTGAATTCAGATGTGATGAAAAAAATAGAATCACTACCTGATTTTGAAACTACATCATCCGAAAATCCATTTAAAGTTCCTGCATGCTATTTTGATTCTTTACCAACAATTGTTCAGCAAAGGATCATTGACCTCAATTCAAAAGGGTTTACTGTTTCCGGATGGATATCAGGAATTCTTTCCCGTCCTGCAACAAAGTATGCACTAACGTTTGCTTCTGTTGCTCTTGTTGTCTTATTTAGCACACTTTATTTTACCAGAACTGTAAGAGTTGAGTACGCCGCGCAACAAGCTCCTGAATCAGAACAATTGGATGCAGCTTATTTGCAGCAGCTTGATGAATCGGATCTTGCAGATCTGTATGCGCAACAAACTTCAGTGGAGATAGAATTTCAGGAAGAGGGAATGGAAAATTACCTACTCGATAACGATATAGACCTGAATTCAATAGCTGATCAATTATAATTACACCTCAAATGAAAAACCACCTCTTTGCATTCCTTATATTTTGTTCAACCACGCTTTTCGCGCAACATCCACCGCCCGGTGAAGGCCCTCCAAGACCGGCACGCGAGCGTGTGGAAGCGATGAAAGTTGGTTTTCTCACCCAACGATTGAATCTGACTCCTGAAGAAGCAAAAGTTTTCTGGCCTGTCTATAACAAATACCAGGATGAGTTGGAGGTACTTCGCAAGTCACGCAGGGAGAATTTAGTAAATGCAAAAATGAATTTCGACGAGATGCCTGAGAAAGATGTAGAAAAAGCGGTTGATTCAGAACTTGGTTTCCGTCAGCATGAACTCGATCTGTTAAAAAAATACCACAGCCAATTTAAGCAGGTGCTGCCGATTAAAAAGGTAGCCAAACTATATCGTGCAGAAGAAGATTTTAAGCGCGAACTTTTAGATCGCATCAAAGAAAACAGGCAGGAAATGAAGCATGACCGTATGGAGAAAAAAAGGGCAATAGGAAAATAGTTTTTTTGTGGTGTGTTAAGTTAAGGAGCCGTTCCATCCTGCGATTAAAAGGATTAAGAACGGCTCTTATTATTTCACTTCAGTCTTTATGCACTTATTTCAGTATAACTTTATACTCACTCTTTTTCTTCGGTGTGGCAATCTGCAAAACATAAATGCCCTTCGAATACTGTTCCAGATCGATTGTCCTTATCACACGCTTTTCATTGATAGAAAAATCGCTCCATATCAATTTACCATTGCTGTCAACCAGGCGGAGAAATATGTCTTCTGCCGTACCATTAACAAAACTAATGCTCAGCTTTGACTGCGTAGGGTTGGGATAAATGAGCACGCCTTCAGAGATAACATAAGGCTGAACATCCACTGTAACCAGCACCTGTATGGTGTCTGTGACAGAACAACCATTCAAGTCGGTAACGGTAACCCAGTAATTTCCTGTAGAATTGGCAATGGCAGTCTGCGTTGTTTCACCAGTATTCCAAATATAAGATGCAAAGCCGGAACCTGCATCCATTGTTACAGAACTACCACTTTCAATGATGGTGTCATTGCCAAGTGAAAATTGCGGAATTGAAAACACATTGGCATTCACAGGAATGAAATTACCCTGACAACCGTTAGATGCAGAAGCAAAGAAAGTCGTTGTTATATTTAAAGTTTGGGTTTGATAAGTAATTCCGATTCCCATCAATGATCCATTCGGTGTATCATACCATTTGATTGTATCCGGTGAAGAAGCAATCAGAACGACTGTTCCCGGGCCACAAGTACTTCCCGGTATAACGGCAGGATCTGCAGGAAGTCCATTGATGATTGCCTGCACGGCGACATAATTACCCGGACAAATAGACTGACTCCTGACATAATATGTTGTTGTCTGGGTGATGACAGAAGTTGTAAAACTGACTCCGGTATCGAGGACGTTTCCGTTAGGAGCATCATACCATTGTATTGAATCACCGGAGGTTGCATTCAAAGTGATGTTTCCTGATCCACAGCGGCTCTGGTCAGCGGCTACTACATCCTGTGGGATGGCATGAATAATTGCCTGTACCGGAATAAAATTCCCCGGACAAACTCCACTTGCCTGCGCATAATATGTTGTTGTCTGCGTAACGGAAGGTGTTGTAAAATTTTCACCGGTAAATAAAAGGTTTCCGCCCGGCGAATCGTACCACTGCACAGTCTCAATTGCCTGAGCCGACAATAATAGAGTACCAGCTCCACATCTTGAAGAATCTGTAACAATAGGATCAGCAGATACTGTATTGATTGTTGCTTCAGCGGCGACTTCATTACTGACACATTCTGTGCCTGACGTTACAAAATAAGTAGTGCTCAGATTTAGTGGAGGCGTAACAAAAGTATTTCCGGTAAACAAAAGATTTCCATTTGGTGAATCATACCACCTGACAGTATCGGTTGCACTAGCAGTAAGCGTCACACTTCCTGATCCGCAGTGACTCTGACCGGGAACAACAGGATCAGGTGTAGTTGTACTGATGATTGCCTGAACTGAAATATAATTACTCGGACACACGGAACCAGCTCTTAAATAATATGTAACTGTTGAACTGAGTGAAGGAGTCTGAAATGACACACCGGTATTGATGAGCATTCCGTTAGGACTATCGTACCAATAAATGGTATCAGACGCATTACCATTAAGTATAAGAACGCCTTCATCGCACCTGCTTACACTGTTTGAAACAGGAACTGCCGAGAAAGGATTCACCGTTGCCGTAGCCGTAACAAAACCGCTTATACAAATATCACCTGACTGAGCATAATAATTAGTCGTCTGTGTAAGGTCGGGCGTAACCAATGAATCACCTGTTACAATTAAATTTCCGTTTGGTGCATCATACCATCTGATCACCCCATTCGATGTTGCCTTCAAAGTCATTACGCCATGTCCGCATACATTTTTATTGGTAACAACGGGCATTGTCGGAATTGCATTGATGGTTACCGTATCAGGAATCAACTGGCTTGGACAAACAGTACCTGCCTGTGCATAATAAATGGTACTCTGCGTAAGTGAAGGAGTTGTAAAAGTTGGTCCCGTACCTACAAGGACATTTTGAGAAATAAACCATCGCACCGAATCGGTAGCGGTAGCCGAAAGTGTCACACTGCCATTTCCACACCTTGATGCTGAAGATGTAACAGGATTTGCTGAAACAGAATTGATAGTAACGATCACTGAATCAGAAACAGCTGTACATCCGTTGTTTGTAACAGAAACCGTATAGGTACCACTTAATGCAGGCTGGTATGAAAAACCTGTAGCTCCACTTATAGCAACATTGCTATGAATCCACTGGTACTGATTTCCACTTGCAGTGTTTGCAGTCAGAATCAAGGTGTCACCCTGACAAATAGTGGTAGCCCTAGAAGCAGTAAATGCAGCAACGGTTGGCGCATATGCCTTACCGGGAGAACCACCGGGACATCCGGCAAACCAATTGTTCCCATCATTAAAGTCGCCTGTCGAGTCGCGCAATTCCAATGTGTAACCTTCACCGTCGGCAGCTGTTGCCCATGGTGCAATGTCACTATATTCAAGAGAAAGAAAAAGTGAATCATTGTATTTTAACAAACGAATCAGGTCTCCCCCATCACTCAGGTTGAAACCGGTTTGTCCAATCACATTTGTAATTGAAGGATGCTGTATCCTGAACTTTGTCGTGTCTTCAGCAATAACGAGATAGTCATGGGCAGCAATTGTAGTTGTTACCGGAAAATTAAATTCGTGGTGATCATTGTCATCGCGAATCTTCCAACCTGAAATATCAATTTTGGATGAGGTCATGTTATGAAGTTCAATCCAATCTCCCGCATTGGTTGCTGAATCTGAATTGTAATTGATCTCACTGACAATAATCTGTGGCGAAATTGATGAACCTGTGAAATATGCTGTGATCACATCATCAGCAGTATAATTCCTTGATGCTGCAAGATTGGTATCATTGGATGTAAATGCAACATTGGAATGCCAATGATCAAAAGTATATCCGGGATTTGGAATCGCAGTAACAGTGACAGGGTTTCCGTTAAAATAAACACCACTCCATGGTAATGTTTGCGGGGTGATGGTACTGATCTGAATTCTTCCTGCCCCGGCAGGTGACGCCTGAAGGGTAAGTGTAACCTGTCCTGCCATTCCCAGATTATTTTGAATCTGGTTGCGAGCATAAACCGGCCTTCCATTGCTAAAAGTAAGCATTGTTGCAATATTGCTATTCCAGATACTTGTATCACCTCCCCATCGATCATACTGATAATGCATATCGTAGCTCATGGAATCACGGAAGGTGTTCACCACATTGATAACGTTGCTTTGTTGCCAGATTGTATTGATCAGGTCAGCATAGCGGTTGATGAAGTAGTTTTTATATTGTGCATTCTGCAAAAGGCTTTGAAATATATCACTATTATAATTGTGGGGCGTTGGATTCAATGCAATTGCAAGAATATCGCTGCTTACAGTTCCCGCTATTCCAAAACCGAAATCAAGGTCATACAAAATATAACGGAACCTTCCTCCCTCAATTCTCGGACGCCATAATTTTAAATTATTATTTGACCCGCCCATCCAGTCATCATTGGGATAGTAGCATTCAGCAGCAAAGTAGTCCACCTGGTTTTTGAGGTCGATCATCGAGTCCATAGTAGCATAAAATGACGACGTCGTTGGGGAATTGTATTTTGCATAACTATGCATGGTTCTGAAAGCAGTATCAGAACCTGCTTTCACTTCAATTTCCGGAAAGAAATAACTTTCCTTCAGGAGGTCTATTTCAGATTTGCTGTATCCATAATTTTCCTCTACAAAGTGATGGTCATCATTCTCCTTAGAGTAATAAATACCCCAAAGAGCACCATTTATATATACTATGCATGGTTCATAAGCAGTATAATCAGAATTTGTCCCTTTCATCAACCTTTCCATCACAGGATCTCTCATGTGCGCTTTGCCCCTGTCGTTTCCTGTTGTATGCAGCAGGAAATCATTCCATTTATCAATCCACTTTTTATCGGGGATTACTTCATATTGTAATTTCGACAAGCCATATTTATCACTGAGTTTGATCTCCAGTGATTTTTGGTCAAACCGCCTGCTCCAGCCTCCGGTAATGCTCAAACCAGTATTGAATTTAAATGCCCGGTTTTTTTGTTTATCAAAAAATTCAACGGAAGCATATTTTTCCCAATCCTGCCAGTAGTTGGCGCCGAAGTAAGGCGAATTCGGACTGGCATTCGGTCCTTTTACAAAAATTCCTTTGTTATAATCCCACAGATCCGCTGAGTCAAGAGTGAGCGAATAGACAGGCAAAATGCAATTCAGATTGATGAAATACGTATTGGCAATAGTCTGGCTTGGCAAACTTGCAGGACTGAATACCCGTGCCCGCACAGAAGTTGTTGCATTGATCGTTAGCGGTGTTGTATAAACCGGCGATGCATCTGTTGGTACATTTCCATTGGTGGAATACCTTATCACTCCACCGGCATATGACGTAGAAAGAGTAAGCGTTTGCGTGCCTGTATAAAATCCTCCCTGCAAAGAAAATAACGGGATGGTTGCATAGCCACTGTAACCTGTACTAATATTGTTTGTTGTATCAGGAGTTGCAGATCCAAAATACTTCCATAGATTTTCAGCATCCGTATTTCGTCCGTAGGAATTGTCAAGGTTTAGTGCAGGAACGGCTATCTGGTCAACAACAACACCGGAAGGATTTGTCAGGTAAACAGTTTCACCGGACTGACTCAACTTGAATGAGGCATGAAAATAATTTTTTGGATGCAGGTTACTTGCAAACCATGATGGTGTTGGACTGAACATCACAGTTGCATCTTTTATCCTGAAATGCAGGTAAGCGATACAAGACATGTCACTTTCATTGGCCGCGCGGTTGTGCGCCTGGATTGCAAGCACATTGGTTCCATTTCTGATGATGCTGCGGATAAAAGCTTGGTCAAAATGAAATGAATCAATTGTCATTCCTTGATAACCAACTGCTTCATGGGATCCGTACACCAGTGTACTCCAGGCCGGTCTGGATCCCGGGAATTCAATATTTGTTCTCGCGATTTCAACTCCATTCAGGAAAGCAACAAATCCATCATCGTAATCAATATTGAAGATGGCATCCAATATTTTGGAAGTATCAGAGATTGTAAAAGTTTTCCTCATGAAGATGGACGCGCAAACAGGCGTAATTGTTGCATCATCTCCGTCTCCAAATCCGAAACCTCCCTGACCACTACTCCACACTGTTTCATTGAATGAGAGATTTCGCCAGTTGGTATCGATCGGGTCAGTTGTATTCGCTCTGTACCTCCATATATCATCTGCCTTTACAGCACTAGCCCAATGCGTTCCGATGTCAGTCAGATTGGTATCATCAGCAAATATCAGTACATGATCATTGGCAGGAAGCAGGTAAGAAGGAAAAGTAAACTTGTAAAGTTTGCCAGCATTATCGCTCAAACCATAACCAGAAAGATTCACAGCAGAAGTTCCATTATTGTAGAGCTCAATCCAGTCTTCATAGTGACCGTCTTCATTTGCCATGCAGCCGAAATTCGAAGACATTACTTCATTGATGAGTACCTGACCAGAAGAATACTCAGCACGGACCAAAAAGCAATACAGCAACAACAGGAAAAAGTAAATTTTGTTCATCGAGGGTATGAACTATGCCTATTATGGGCCTAGTGAAATAAATACCCTATGGAGCCTTTTATGTTCCCTCTAAATTTCCCTTATCCTTACAAAAAAGGAGGAAAAAGTTTTTTTTAAGCTTATTTTCAAGAGATGTAAGAATAACTCACATTAGCGAGAAACAAACCATGACCCGGTACGGAAGCACCGGCACCGGAACGTTTTTTATTTTCTATTATCTCAGCAAAATCTGTATGCGAAATGTGCCCCTCACCAACTTCCAATAGTGTTCCCACAATTGCCCGCACCATATTTCTCAAAAAGCGGTCAGCTGTAATTTCAAAAATCAACTGCTCTTCTTTTACAGTCCAGCCCGCGGACATGATTTTACAAATATTTGTTTTTACCTGCGTCCGATTTTTTGAAAAACAACCGAAGTCAGTATGTTCATACAGGATGGCAGCAGCTTCATTCATTCTTTGAATATCAACAGGAAAAGGAAAATAATAACTGACATCATTCAGAAAAGGGTTCTTGTATCGATGTATGAAATACCTGTACGTTCTCGATGTTGCATCGTAGCGCGCATGGGATTTTTCATCCACCAGTATGATCCGTTGGATGGCGATCTCAAAAGGCAGAAGGCAATTGAGGTGGTAAACAAAATCTTTTTCATCATTTATTCCTTCAGCATCAAAATGAAGATAAAAAACTGAAGCATGCACACCGGTATCCGTACGGCCACATCCGGTTGTTTCAACATCTTTACTTAAAAGTGTTTTCAGGGCATTGTTGATCTCGGCCTGAACGCTATGGGCATTGTCCTGAACCTGCCAGCCATGAAATTTTTTTCCATGAAAACTTAACTGAAGAAAATAGCGAGGCATGCAGGATTATTTCTTCACTAATTTTATTATGGAAAAGTTATTATTCAGGGATACTTTCAGAAAATAGATTCCGGAATTAAATGTTGAAAGATCAATTTCAAATGGCAGTTGGCAAGAAGCAGTTTGCAAACAGATAACCATCATTTCCTCACCAAGTACATTATAAATTGAAATTTTATTGGCCGTAACATTGCCATTCACCATCGGGAGTGCACTGTTGATGGTGAGCATATCACCTACTGGATTTGGAAATACTGAAATAAGCCCCTTGGTATCCATGTCAATTACTGAAAGACAATAATTGACTGTAAGCGTATCATCTGCCTGGGAATAACAGCCTAGTCCGTCAGTATAATAATAAGTGACAATGAATTGTCCGGTGCCCAGCAAAGAGCCATGTGCAGAATCAGTTGCAGCACCATTGAGGACATAAATGCCTCCCGGAGGGGTTCCGCCTTCAAGCAGTATAATTTCAGTATCACACAGGATATCCGGATCAAGCACTAAACCTACGTCATGTGCATTGGAGACCAAAACGATCATTGTGCTGATGAATGTGCATCCATTGCCGGTACATACCACCCTGATGGTGTCGTAGCCAATTGCAAAATTGGTGTATGTAACCGTAAAAGTGTTTGTGTTGTTAAATCCAACCACTGTTCCTCTTGCAGTTGTCCAGTTATATGTTGCTCCGTTCACCTGCGGGACATAATAGACATAAGGAAATGTGGTGTTGGTACAGGCTGTATCAGGCCCCTGAATGAGGCTAGTACCCGGAGTAAAAATATTAACCACGTGAATGACAGCAGGAAAACTGAATGATCCATAACTTAGTGTCATTGTTACTGAATAGTTTCCATCGATTGCATAGTTATGGGTCAGGTTCAATCCTATGAAGGTCCCTGAGCCATCACCAAAATCCCATGTAGCTGTATATTTCTGCCAGCAGGAATCAATAATAAAATTAATCGTGTTACAGTTTACATTGGAGTAAGCAAAATCAACAGGCAATTCAGGAGGAGGCAGTGCGTCTATGAAATTCGGAACTCCGCAATAGACATGCGTCTGGACAAAATATGGAGGGCCCGGTGTAATGCCGGTAAAGTCAACGCCATTTAATACAAAAGCTGAGTTTGCATAAGAATCTGCATTGATGATCATGTCCATGAAAGGTGTATTCCAACCGGTCTGTGCGAGGTAAACGTTATGATCAGGACCTACTTCAAGATACAATGACTCAACAGGATCCTGCATGAGGAAGCCCGGTGCAGAAAGATTTGTTGCATCATACTTGTATAACTTTGAAACACCACCGCCAAAACTTTGAATAGAATAGATAACGCTATCGTTTATACTATACACTAGGCCAAGACCGACCTGGTGACCGGGTTGTGCAGGCACCAGAAATTGATTTGAAACAACGCCTGTCGCCTGGTCAAAATCATATTCAGCAAAAACATAAGCGGCGCTTGAGAAAATGGCCATGCCAATTTTATTGCCTTTGTGATTCCCTTTGATCTGCGCTGAATAAGAAGTGTAAAAGTTTGCAGATATAACAGGTTGCGCCCCGGCCTGCATTCCATCCTGTGTGACAAGGATTGAATAAAATTTTCCGTCGCCGGGATAGCCTTTGATCACAACCCAATAATCAATACCGTTGCAATGCGGTACAGCAGTGAGGCATTCGCTCACTGAAGTTGGTATTGACGGATGATTGAAGCGCACTGCCGGTGTAACTGAATTGGCAATGATGTCAACCATCACAAACTGTGGTCCGAGATTATTCAGGTAACCCGGAGGCGCACTAACAATATAGTACTTGCCTGTGTGCTTGGGATATGGAACAATGATCAGTCCGGGAACGGTAGCATTATTCCAGGAAAATATTGGTGCCACATTTATCTGTACATGATTCCTGTCCCAAAGATTTTTTCCGTCACTATAAAACAAAAGGTTACCATGTTCATCATTCTGCACAACAGATGACTCAAATCCATCAACCGTAGCATTTACATTGGCATCGCTGTTTGCGACAGCGGTACCAGAGGAGAAATCCATGGATGCATAATTACCCCAGAACCAGTTACTTCTTCCAAGCAATGTTGAATCGAGGGTACAGTTGATCACAGCTACATCAATTGAGTCAAATATAGAAGCTGTTCCATCGCTGACAAGCAGATAAGCTTTGTGAAGCCCTTGTGTTGAATATGTCACATTCACAGAAGCAGTGGTTGCCGTAGCAGGAACACCGCCGGGGAATTGCCAACTCCAGCTTACAGCAGTATTGCCATTGACAGGATTACTGAAAGCGACTGATGTTCCTGCGCAAAAAGTTCCGGAAGGAATGTTGATCGAACTCACCAGGAATGAAGGGACGCAGCCGCTATTGCCCTGAACGCCTGTTGCGATGAGGTTGGAAGTGCTCCATAAATTACTTCTCAGCGTTCCAAGTGTTGCCCACATGCGCTGGCACTGGTTCAGCGTAAAAGTATTCATGCAGTTGTCGTCACTGTAACTCATGTAACTTTCCGTCATGTCGTTGTTGGTGGTTCCGGTTGCATAATTGGCAGTACAGGTATTGTACACTGTACCGCAGGGAACATTCGTTGTGGTACAAGGTTCTGTATCGCAAATAAAATCACCATTAAGGTCGCAAGCATCAGTAGAAGATCCGGCAGCATTTAATCCTGCACAGCCATCCTGAAAAATATGGTACAGGTTTAAGTAGTGCCCTATCTCATGACAAGCTACTTTGCCCTCAGTGAGACCAAATCCCAAAGCGAAATTATTTCCTGTGCTGTTGTCACCACAGATATCGGAACGCATCACAAGTCCCTCAAGAGGATAGGAAGCCAGAATTGGACGCGGAGCATAACCCATAACCGTTCCGCCGCCACCACCGCTAATGGTGCTGACAGCCCAGATGTTCAAGTAATCATCAAAGGGAAAATACGCTGCAGTCGGATGTGTGATGTTCAACAAGTCCTGTGCTCCTGCATTACCTATAGAATGATTGTAAGCACCTGTGGGATCATCATAGCGCATGACACCGAATTCAGTCCCGCCCGGACCATTGTACCAGATCAGGTTTCCGGGCATTGGAATGCGCGCCATGCAAAACTGTATGTCAGTATTCTGTGCATAAGCAGGGTGCGACTCCCCATTATAGGCCGGGTAATCCTTTGCAAATGCAGCATTCATGGCATTAAGCTGTGAGAGGATCTGGGCGTAACTGATGTTTGTTCCTGTTCCATATGCCTGTCCGGCAGGATGCACAATATGAAAAACAACAGGAATGAGATAAGTAGCAGTTGATTGCTGAAGCGGATTCTTCAAATGGCCACGAGCATTTGCATCCGGCAAATGTGTATTGATATAGTTGTTAAGTTTCTGGTTTTCCCGCTGAAAGATCTCATCGTAATGGGGAACAGCTTCACGGGTAATGCTGTCAAGAATATCATCGGCGCAGCGCCATTGGGCACTAATTGTATTCGACAAGAGTAAAATAAAGAACAAGAAAATGAGGAAAATATTTTTGGTCATCTGCAAAATTTTTAAAGGGCGTTGCCAAATATAGAAAAAGGGCTGAATAATTCATAAAAACTATTTACATACCTTTACACCAAGGGAGGTTTAATAACTTGGATTCTTATGATAAAAAAAATATTTCATGCAGCAATAATCTTGTATAGCTGTAATTCTACATTTGTATGTGATGCCCAAACACCTGTAATCAAATGGTGGTACGATACACATGATGCATCCTTTGGCCAGTCAGCTGCAAGCGATATTGACGGTGATGGATTTCTTGAGGTTGTTTTCGGCTGCTACAGGAATGACAGTTCAGTTTATGCACTGAATGCCGATGATGGCTCATTACTTTGGAAATACAATACACATTTTCCGGGTGCAGAAGGCTGCAATGATGTTGCTCCGCTAATTTATGATGTTGACAATGATTCTCTCATTGAAGTGATCGTACCAAGTTCATGCAATCCTGTTACATATTGTTTTAATGGTTTATCGGGTTCGGTAAAGTGGCAGCTAAATACCCGAGGCAGCGATTCACCACCAACAATTGCTGATCTTGATAATGACGGCAAGCCAGAAATTCTTCATGGTGAATTTGGTGGATATGTAAGATGTATCAATGCTGAAGATGGAACAAGTGCCTGGGATATTCCTGTCGATATCAACTCATCAATCCAGACAGCACCCACTATTGTTGATCTTGACAATAACGGCCAGTTGGACTTTGTTGTCGGAACATGGAATTATAATGGAGAGGACAGCATATATGCCTTTCATGGCAACAACCAGGCATTGCTTTGGTCATATCCCGTTCATGATTACATGTATCACGGAACAGCAGTGGCAGATCTCGATAATGACGGGAAACCGGAATTGGTAGTTGGCTCTTACAATGATACTTTGTATTGTATCAATGGCGAAGACGGAACCACTAACTGGAAATTTACTGCCACAGGTGGATATATCGGCTCACCCGCAACAATTGCTGATATTGATAATGACGGAAGTTGTGACGTGGTATTTGTAAGTGCATACAAAGTATATGCTCTATCAAACACAGGAGGTTTAAAATGGCAGTATAACATTCCCGGCTATGAGCAGTCCTTCCGAGGGGCTGCGATTGCAGACATTAATAATGACATTTTTCCGGATGTAATATTTGGAACAAACGGCGGCAAAGTGCTGGCATTAAACGGAAATGATGGCAGCCTTATCTGGTCACTTGACCTAGCGGCACACTATGGCCATCCTGATTTTGAACTCGACCATGCACCGCTTGTTGCCGATTTTGACAATGATGATACACTCGATGTCTTTATTGTTGGCGGACATGCCGAGTATCCCGCCTTTCAAAATGATTTCGGACGTGCATATATGATTTCAACAGGCAAAGGAAATGGTCCAGACTGGCTGATGTTTCAAAATGATATTCACAGGCAATCATCTTTGTGCACTTATACACCAACTGCATTGAATGAAAGTTCAGTAAAACAAGTTGTTTCTCTCTTTCCTAATCCCACAAACTCTGAGATCAATTTATCTTTCAGTGAGATTAATAATTACCAATTTCAAATTTACAACACGCTTGGCGAAATCTTATTTGAATCAAATGGAAACGGTACGGTAAAAGTTGATATCAGTGATTTCAATAATGGTATTTACTTTGTGAAAGTAAGTGATATGAAAAACAAGTATGAGATGAAGAAATTTATTAAATTGTAACCCCTAAATTTATTGCTATCGGTGCTTAATAAAGCCTCAGATTAAATCCTTTAATCATTGTTTTGGCGAGATAGGGGAATTCCTTTTTAATTCCATTTAAAAGCAGAAACTGAAAAAGTCCTCAATTCACTATAGACAATTTCACTGACCTCCGGTACATCATGGAATAGTTGAAAGGGATTATTTTTTCGAATATAATGTCCTGCATCAAGCCGTCACCAAAAATCATATTCATACCAATCATCACTTGCCAGCATTCGAGTCATCAAGTTCCGCCAATATTTTATTTACGTCTTCCTCAGTAGATAAAAGTTTTCTTTTGCATATTTTTATCAGCTGTGCTGCCCTTTTAACCTTCTGAGAAAGTTCATCAACAGAAATTTCTCCCTGTTCGATCTCAGCGACAATTGCTTGTAGTTCCTCAAATGCATCTGAATAATTTATTTGTTCATTCATTGGTTGGCTGATTTAGATGTATTATTTACAGTACTTGAAATTTCACCATCTTGAATTATTGTTTTTATAATATCTCCTTTTTTTACTCCCTTGTGGGACATTAGCATCTTCCCGTTCAGAAGGGATATGCTATAGCCCCTCTTCAGGATGTTCTCCGGACTTAAAATTTCAATATTTTTCTGCAGGTTTAACAGGTCTGAATTATTTACTTTTAATATTCCCTTTGCGCCGATGCCAACCTGCTGTGATTTCTGTGAGAGTAAACCGAACAATTGACTTACTTTGGCCAATGTATCTTTTTTTATACTACTACCCAACTGAATAAGGCGAAGCTTTGATGAATTACAAAATACCGAATATCCTTTGAAAATCTCCTTCCTGATATTGAATATGCATTCATTTTCTCTTTTAAAAATGAAGAGTGATTGCAGAATCAGCGACCGGCTACTTTCCTTTAAAGAATTATTTCCTGTCTGCAGGAGATTGAGCGTTACTGAACGAAACAACTTTGTCTCACCTTGAAATTTTGTTTTTTCCTCTGTAAGCAGGCGCCGGGACAAATCACTAATACTCTTCAATGCATCCTGAACAGGAACAGAAAAGTTATGAAATTTCTGAATTAAATATTCTGCCAGTTTTGTTGGCGTAATGGCACTATGATTTGCGACCATATCAACCACAGTAAGGTTGGTAACGTGGCCAATCCCTGTCACCACCGGCAATGGAAATGTAGCAATTGCCTTTGTCAATGCATAGTTATTATAGCAGACGAAACTAAGCTCCCCTCCCCCACCTCTGATAATTGCAACAACATCGAAATGAAGCCTGACCTTTCGAATCCTTTCCAGCTGGGCGGGAATGGTAGCAATTGCCTTATCACCTTGCAGAGCAGCCGGAAAAATCATATAAAAAAATTCATATCCCCACGACTTCTTTGCTGCTTCAAAAACATTCAGAAAATCCTGATAGCCCCTGCTGTCTTTGTCAGAAATAATCGCAATTCGCTGTGGGAGCAAAGGAAATTTTACTGCCTTATTTCCGGTGAATATTCCCTCTTCAATTAATTTCCTGATTGTCTCCTGCTTCTCTCTTTCAAAATCTCCCAGTGTAAAAGCAGGATCTATATCCAGTATTCTAAGTTTCAATCCAAATTCAGGACTGTACTCTACTTTTGCAAGAAATAAGATTTTAATACCATCTTTCAGCTCATCATTCAACACTCGTTTGAAGTTTGCATTGACCTTTGCATAATCGGTCTTCCATAACAAAGCGTCAATCCTTGCTATTATTTTTCCATCAATTTTCTCTACGAGTTCCGGAAAGCAGTGACCTGACTGCGCATACAATCCCAGTTTACTCATCTCCGCCTTTATCCAGTAAGCACCGGCAAAATGCTGTGCAAACATTTTTTGAATGCTTTGCGAAACTTCCAGCAATGTAAAAATCTTTTTTCCGTTTATTTCCTCAGGCATTTCATCAGATATTTCAAATTTAATTATAATGACCCCCGCCCAGTCTAACCTCATGCTATTCGTAGAATTCCTTCGATTAAACAACCTCCGGCAACAGACAATTGGTCAAAACAACAATACAAGGATACAAGGATACAAAGATACCAGATCTGAAGATTCATTCAGCCTTCGACAAAATCCAAATAAAAATACTTACTGATTCAACGCACGCTTTATAATATTACTTTTCCACGTCGGCGATTACACTAATGCTTATTCCTACCGGTGCGGTTTCCCATTTGCCCTGACTTGTTTTTCTTAGCCATGTTTGTTG